>JAJAYU010000229.1 GCA_026786125.1 Chamaesiphon sp. | reverse complement strand
GTGAGTGCTTAGTGTAGATCCGACCCACCCCGCCCGGACGGGCCCCCCGCCATGGAGGGGGCGTTTTTAGAAGAGAAGCTAAGATCGTTTCCTCCGCCAGCACTAGAGTACAAAATCCCCGCCCGGGAGCGAAAAGTGCGGTCTTGGGGTTTCCCCAAGTGGAGCACCTTTTCAAGACAGGGGTACCCGAAGGGTGGGGTGGGTAGATCCCCGCATCCCACAAAAACCCACCAAACCATCAAAATCCAAATTTTATATTCTAAATTTATTTCCCATCACCTCATCTATCCCTAAATCTTATGTCAACTCAGTTGTGGACGAAAGTGAGTACTCTCTCCTTCAAAACTAAAGCAGTTCTGCTCGCAATCGTCCTCGGAGTTCTACCAATTGCCGCAATTGGAACACTCAATTATGTACAGATTCGGAATGCGAGTCAACAAAAAATTATCGCCACTCAAAAAGAGCGAGCGGTATCAATTGCAGATAAGCTCAACCGATTTGTGTTTGAGCGCAATGGAGATATCCAAATTTTATCGTCACTACAGGCTTTTGTCGATCCAAAAGTAGCTGCAATTACTTCATTAGAAAGTAAGAATCAGCTATTAGATCGATTTGTCAATAGCTATCAAGTTTATGACAGTATTGCCGTTTTTGATGTCAATGGTAATCCACTGTTCCAGAGTAAGGGTAGTAAACTAGGCAATCACGCCGACAGCAAATATTTTCAAACAGCTCTGAAAATAAATAAAACTGTCATTTCCGATCCAGAAATATCGAAAACTACTGGCAAGTTCTCCGTTTACTTTGCCTCACAAATTAAAGATGCCATTACTGGTAAAATCATCGGCGTAGTCCGGGCAAGAACACCAGTCGACCGATTGGGTGCACCGTTAAAAGATTTAGCGACCAAATCCGGAAATTATCATATCCTCGATCGCCAAACTAATAAATTATTTATTAGTTCTAACGGAGAGTATCAAGGCAAACCAGAAACTTCTGAAATGAAACAGGCTCGATCAAAAGGAGAGCTAGTTGCTTATCAATCAATTGGTGCTGATAGTCGCACTAAACTTTTGAGTACAGCTCCTTTTACTAAGTTAGACGGAATGCCAGAATTACCCTGGATAGCGGTTTCAACTATCGATGAAGATGCTGCATATTCAGAACTACAAGGGCTATTATGGACGATTCTCTTTGAATCTATAATTATGGGTGGATTGACGATCGGATTATCGATCTTTTTAGCCGATCGAGTTATCAAGTATATCCAACGCGCGATCGCCACAATTACGACTTCTGCCAATGAAATCGTCGATACCGTTCAGTCCCAAGAAATAGCTGTCAACCAACAGGCAAACTCGGCAATCTCGACGACAGATAGCATCAATGAACTAGAAGCAATCTCCACTGAGACAGCCGAACAAGCTGATGCTTCTGCCAACGGGGCGAAACAAGCTCTCTCACTCGCCGAAGAAGGGACTCAAGCGGTACAAAAAACCATTAATGAAATGTCTGATTTGCGCGATCGAGTCGATGAAATCGCCCAGCAAATCATCAATCTAGGCGAACAAACCGGACAGATTACTACTGTCTCTGACCTCGTAGCCGACCTCGCCAAACAAACCAACATGCTTGCACTCAAAGCCGCTGTAGAAGCAGCACGAGCAGGTGAACAGGGTAAAGGATTTGGTGTAGTAGCGGGTGAAATTCGGAAACTAGCCGATGAAAGTAAAAAATCTGCTCAAAAAATCAATACCCTTGCTACCGACATTCGGACTGCGATTGATCGCACAGTCATAGTGACAGATCAAGGTACAAAAACAGCCACCGTGGGAATCCGACTCGCGGAAAATACCGCGACAACATTTATGGGTGTAACAGATGCCGTCAACAACGTATTCTTGAACTCCCAACAGATTTCATCTAGTACCAAGCGACAAGCAACCGCAATTCAACAGGTACTCGGCGCGATGAATACCATCTCTCAAGGCTCTCAAGAAAGCGCGATCGGGATGCACAAAGTCAAAACATCCACCCGCGAACTCAACCAGATTGCTGATGAGCTGCAAGCAGTGGTGAGTTAGTTAGTGACTAATGAAATAGTTATTACTCGATCAATTCTTGTCACGTAAAAATTACCTAATCTATTCAGCCTAAATCCTATGTTAACGACATTCCGCACTACTTTACAAGACAAGCTCGGTACTCTTTCCTTTAAAACTAAAGCACTTAGTGCCGTAGTGTTTCTCTCGCTTCTGCCCGTTGTTGGGGTTGGTGGCTTGGCATATATCGTCTCACTCAATAACCTACAGAATACAGAAAAAGATGGTCAACAACTAATTACTAGTTCGTTTAGTGACGCAGTCACTCGATTTATTTCGATCAGAACTAAAGATGCTGCAACAATGGGTCTATCACCCATATTTAATAATTCAGCATCTGCCAAAGTGCTAAATCGACAGGATAAGGAAAAATTTCTAAATGACTATCTTGATCGCTATGCATTCTATAATGGTG
>JAJAYU010000228.1 GCA_026786125.1 Chamaesiphon sp. | reverse complement strand
CCATTCTTGATGTTGCGAGATTGGTTTGAGCTTGTTGACCGATCGCTAAATCCTCTAATCGAGCTAATCTGTCGATTAAATGCTCGTAGTTATCGATCGACATAATTACATAACTCGGTTGTGACTCCGCCGTTAATAAAACAGGTTCAACAGCAGCTTGATGTAAAGCTTCACTGTGAGTGTTTTGGATCTCAGTAACAGAAAAACACTGCATGTTCACATCATTTCCAAAGGATCTTAATCCTAATTATACTCCGAAGCTATAGTTTCTCAAGTAAAATTGAGATAAATCAAGAGCATAACCAATATGCTAGCTACTAACGAGATAATTTACCCAGACAGTGACGGACAGCCGCTGTCAGATAATACCAAGCAATTCCGGTAGAGATGGTGGGCAGTACACACCTGATGATGCTTTCGCTAGAATGTATAGGTGCCAATCATTACATCCTACCTGAATGTCTCTATCTTCCTGTCAGATTCGCTGGGTTAATCATTTAGCAGACATCCCCCAAGCTGATTGGGACGCGCTATTTATGCCGTTGAAGACTCCCTTTCTGGAATGGGAATGGTTGAATACATTGGAGACTTCGGGCAGCGTCACAGCGGAGACTGGCTGGTTGCCAACTCATTTGACGGTGTGGCGGGGGTCAGCATTGATTGGAGCGGCTCCTTTTTATGTAAAGGGGCATAGTTATGGGGAGTTTGTATTTGACAATCAATGGGCGGAATTAGCACAGCGGATGGGGATTAGGTATTATCCCAAGTTAGTGGGGATGAGTCCAATTACTCCGGCAGAGGGCTATCGATTTGGGATCGATCCGAGTGAGGATGAAGCTGCGATTACAGAATTAATGGTACGATCAATTGATGAATTTTGTATCCAGCATAAGTTGTCTGGCTGCCATTTTTTGTATGTAGATCCCGAATGGCGATCGCAGATGCAGGCATATGGGTATAGTATTTGGATCAATCACAATTATGTCTGGCAAAATCAAGAGCACCAGAATTTTGATGATTATTTGGGGGGATTTAATGCCAACCAACGGCGGAATATTAAACGGGAACGGAAATCAGTTCGGGCGGGTGGATTAGATCTCACTACGGTAACTGGCGATCAAATTCAGCCACAGTTATTCGCGCAGATGTATGATTTTTATGCGGATACCTGCGATAAGTTTGGCTGGTGGGGGAGCAAGTATCTAACTCCCGAATTTTTTGATCAGCTCCATGCCAATTATCGTCATCGGGTGGTATTTGTGACGGCGCAGGAAGAAGATAGTACAACTCCGATGGGGATGTCTTTTTGTATTACTAAAGGCGATCGATTATATGGTCGGTATTGGGGTAGTAAAGAGGATGTAGATTGTCTCCACTTTGATGCTTGCTACTATACACCGATCGAGTGGGCAATTGAAAATGGCATCAAAACTTTTGACCCTGGAGCAGGGGGTAGACACAAGCGGCGGCGAGGTTTTCCAGCTACGGCAAATTATAGTCTGCATCGGTTTTATCATCCCCGATTTGGACAGATTTTACGGGATCATTTTGTAGAATCAAATGAGTTGCAACTCGAACAGATTGTCGCCATCAATCAAGATTTGCCAATGAAAATCATGTCGGAGTTGAAAATCGAAAGCTAAAAAAGATCGGTATTCATCCTAAAATCTATCCAAATCATCAGTAGATCGGTTAATCTAGATCTAAATATGATTATTTTTATGTTAAGGATATGACTTTATTAACTGATAATTTAACAGAGATCGATCGGAAACTATCCAATCGACACATCGATCTCGATCCTGACGGATACTTTATTATTTATGTCGATCGCGAAGCTGGATTAATCTGCGCCAAGCATTATACTAATGTCATTGACGATCGCGGTCTAGCAGTTGACCCAGAAACTGGTAAAGTAATTCCCGCCAAAGGTAGCGCGCCTCGGACTAGCACCACTTTATTTACGGGCAGAACTGCAAAGGAATTGTGTGTGAAGGTGATCGAAGAATCGAAGCCTTGCTTACTAAGTATGTTGGATCACGCTGCTTATTTAGGGAGAGAATTTACCCGTGCCGAAATTGCTTTGTTGTCAGGCGCGGAATATATTCAGGATTAGATATTGCAAGATATTGTAGGTTGGGTTGCGCTCAAGCAAAACCCAACAATAGATTTCAGCCTAATAACATCTTTTGTTGAGTGTGTTGGGTTGTCTCCTGAAGGAGAGGCTCCGCCAACATTCTTCAACCCAACCTACAGATCTTGGATGATGAGCACCATTCACCATTCACCATCCACCATCCAGCAATTTAGTCCTGATTCTGATACCACCACCAAGTTGCCATTGGAATCACCGTTGCGGCAATCAAAAGTCCAATCACGATGATGAGAAAATTAGTGCGGTTGGCATCGGTTTCTTCAGCTTTGAGGTAGGTTCTGCCAGCTTCTGGAGTGACGATGATTTTTGGTGGGCCAGGATCTGCTTGTCCTGATAATACTGCGCTTAGTCGATCGGCACCATCCCCAAAAGCTTGATTATATTTGTTGCCATTTTGTAATGGGATCGCCATTGTTTCCGTGAGGATGCTGGTGGCGATAGCTTCAGTCAGGAGTCCTTTGACTTCGGTTCCAGTCTGAATCCCGATAGTATTGGTGACATTATCTAGGACAATCAGGGTTTGATTGGCTTGTGCTTCTGGGGTGGGAAACCATTTCTTGAATACTTTATCGGTGAAAATTTGGATTGTATCGCCATAATCAAGGCGATGGATTGTTACGAAGCGAACTTCTTTACCAGTCTGCTTGGCAAGCTGTTCTAATGTGCCCTTGACTTGACCTTTGGTAGCTAAACTCAATATTTCGGCTTTATCGACAATCCAGGTTGGTACGCCTGCTGAGACAACCGGAACTTCGTAGACAGCGGTAGCTCTGGCGGGAAGAGCAAAGCTCCCCAGCGCAAGCCCGATTACCAATGACAACAACAATATTTGGCGGAGACAATCACGAATATATGACACGATCTTAAGGATATTATATTTATCCTAACTTTAACAGAATCAGATCGTTGATCGATATACACGCTGTCAATCCGAACTCAGTCGGCTTACAACATTAGAAATATTGGTGTCCGAGGTTCTTTGAGTGAATCCAAGTGGGCATCGATCTCCATCCCTACAAATCTAGGGACTGGTTTAATTTCGATGCTCAAGTACAGTGAAAATGTAATGGCGATCGCCAGAATAATTTTTTCCATCATGATTGCAGCTTCTCCGTGGTTTACATCGGCTTATTACTTACCTTTTTCTTCTATAGTTCTATTATGGCATGACAAGATAATATAACTGTAACCTACATCACCAATATCTAAATTCTTTAGAATGCTCACATAATTGGAGATGTTGATAAGTCACCACTTGTTCCAGCTTTTTCTCGGTAATTTTACCGAGCAAGTTTGCGATATTGTACCTGAAGAGTATCTGCTGCTACCGATAGCTCTGTAGCAAGATCGACAGGAATGAGCTGTGGGTGTTGAGATTCGACAATTGGTTTGTCTTGCTCAAAGATTTTAATTGTGCGTTTATAGGTATCTCCATCGGCCCATTTACCTGTAAAAAAGTTACGAAAATTAATCCATTTACTTACTGTAGTCTGAAGATCTACGGGCACATGAGCAGTCCAAATTGTTAACTGTCCAAAGGGCAAATAAACTTCTAAAAATGTCAGATTTGGCAAGAAAAATCCTGTCCGAGTTTTGATTGGTGCCCGCTCACCTTTTACTAATAACTTCCATAATCCTTTGGGCGGGGTAGCGGCTAGATCTACTGTGGCACTCGCGCCGCCAGGATAGTTTTCGATGGTCAAATTGGGGATTTCGGGCAGATCGGGATTGCCAAAGGCTCCGGCATGAACAAAGGGCGCGTGGGCAAAGTCCAACCCATTTTCGAGGACTCGCTCGTAATTGGCATTCCAATTAAATTCGCCCTGAATCGATCGAATGCTGCTGGATTTAGGATCGGGGAAGTTGGGGATGTCAGGTAGTTCGCCTGGCTCTCCGTCACCCAGATAGAGCCAAATCCAACCATATTTTTCCTGCACTGGATAGGTGGTCATTCTCGCCGCTTTGGGGATGGCAATGGTGGCTGATTGGGAGGGGATTTTGATACAGGTACCATCGGGTTGATAGTGCCAGCCGTGGTAAGGACAAACGATACAGTCTTGGGCGATCTTACCTTGGGCAAGTGCGGCACCGCGATGGATACAGGCGTTATTCATCGCGTGAATCCGATCATCACTAGTGCGATACAGTACTAGATCTTGGCCGAGGATTTTCAAAGATTTGGGATTAGTCGAGATCGCATTACTAAATTCGACGGCGTACCACATTTGCTTGGACATTTGATTCGGTTCTGATAGAGCATCGATCCTATAGCAATCCTATTTGATTTATGGGGATAATTGAAGAGTAGGATTAAGGGCACTAGTCAAATAAACATGTCAACGATCGTTAGAACATCACCGCTCGGACAACCTTTGATCGTCAAAATCTTCCATTGGGTGAATATTATTAGTCTATTTGGGATGATTACCAGCGGATTGCAGATATACAATGCAAATCCAGTGTTTGGTGGACGAGAGGGGATCCATATTCCCTGGGTAGTGACATTAGGTGGTTGGTTAGCGGGAGGACGAAATTGGCACTTTGCGATGATGTGGGTGTATGGTTTAAATCTTTTGGCTTATGGAATTTATATCTTCTGGACGAGACGGTGGCGGGACAGGTTTGTAGCGACTCAGGATCTCAAGGCTTTGCAAGCCAGTAATAATCCTAAGCGACGAAATTATGCTTGGCATCGGGTTGTTTATACCAGTATTATCCCAATTTTAATATTAGCGATCGCCAGTGGTTTATCGATGTATCAACCAGTCCAATTCTATTGGTTAGCGAGTCTATTTGGCGATTGGCAAACTCTCCGCACTGCTCATTTTATGACTGTGCCATTGGTGTTGTTATTTACCTTTGTCCATTCTAGTTTGGCGTTGGGAATTGGCGAGGGAAAGATTGCCACGGCATTTTTAAAGTTAAAAAATAGTAATTAATCATACCATCCACCAATTCCCATGTCTGAATCACTAGAAGAACCCAACAAAATATCTCGCCGCCAGCTATTACAATGGGCAGGTGCCGGATTGATCGTAAATGTTGCTGGGACATTGATATACGATCCGATCGGTAGAATTTCGATGCCTGTCAATGAATGGGTAGAAGCATTATTATTGTCGCCACAACCGACACCTAATTTTCCGATTAGTGCGATCGAGCCAGATAAACTTATTGTCAATAGTTATCGAGGAACGCCGCAAATAGATCTCGCTAATTTTCAACTCAAAATATCTGGCGAAGTCACTAAACCGCTCAGTTTGAATATGGCAGATATTCACCAAATGCCATTAACTTCGATGGTGATTAGACAAGTATGTGTGGAGGGCTGGGCGGCGATTGTCCAATGGGGTGGTGTGAGATTGCGAGATTTATTGACAATTGCTCAACCATTGCCAACTGCTAAATATGTGTATTTTAAATCTGCTGATGGTTATTATGAAAGTTGGGATCTGGCATCATCAGTTCACCCCCAAACTTTGTTGGCGTATCAAATGAATGGACAGGATTTACCCACAGAAAACGGTGCCCCGTTAAGATTGGCGGCACCGATTAAGTTGGGTTATAAACAGGGTAAATGGGTAACAGAAGTAGTTGTGACTAGTGAATTGTTACCGAAGCGGGGTTACTGGGAAGATTTGGGTTATGAATGGTTTGGAGGATTATAATTAGACGGTTCTAACGTTCATCGTTACGACCAAATCATTGAAATCTCGATCGCCACCGCCGTACTGATCTTCAACGCCGAAGGTATTATTTCCAATTAGCTTGAAATGGTCGAGTTTGTCAGGGTTGGCACCAATATAGTTGAAGTAGGCATGAATAGTATTCGCGCTGCCACTATTGGTAGGATTTTTATCGATAAAATCAGTTAACGAGCCTTGAGCAACTACGACTGGAGCATAAATTCGACCCCCAGTGATATCGAGGTTTGTTTTACCATCGATTTTACCTGCTTGGAGTGAGTTAGCTAGGGCACCTCTGATTGCTGCGGCTGCGTAGTTGGCATCACCTGGTTTGACGAGACTACCATCAGCTAGTTTAATAGATCCGATCGAATCTTCAACCAGATAAAAACCAATGTTATTGGTATAAGCTGCATCGCCAACTGTCTTGATATCAACTTTGAGTGCTTTGCCATTGTAGTCAGTGAGATCGATCGTCCGTCCTTCTGGGGCTGATTGGGACTTACTGCCAATCTCAAAGCTTCCAGCGGGTTTACCGCCAGTGACTGGGGGTGTAATAACTACTGGAGGCATAACCAGTACGGGAGGTGTAATAACAACTGGAGGTGTAATAACTACTGGAGGTGTAAAAATTGTTTCGTTTAGCAAAACTGATGTGTTATTACTGCCACGGTTAACCGAAACCAAGTCAAAACGGTCATCGTTATTGAAGTCGCCGACTGTTCCAAACCCAGGGTTATTGCCAACCGCAAAGTTAATAACAGGAGCAAAACCACCTGTTCCATTGCCGAGCAGAACTGAAATGCTATCACCCTCATTATTGGCAGTAGCTACATCAATAATTCCGTCGCCGTTTAAGTCCTTTACCGTCAATGAGAACGGCTTGTTTCCGACCGCAAAGTTGGTAGCAGGGCCAAATTTGCCCTTCCCAGTGCCTAATAAAACTGCGACGCTATTGTTTTTATAGTTGTCTGACACTAAGTCAGGAATCCCATCCCCATTGAAATCACCAACTGCGGCAATAGCGGATTCATGCCCGACATCAACCTTATTTACAGCACCAAAGCCACCTTTGCCGTCGCCAAATAGAATTGACAAATTGTTGCTGCCAGAATTAGCGGCAATCAAGTCAGATTTGCCATCGCCGTTTGCGTCTCCGACTGAGACCGCAAGTGGGTAAGTGTCCGTGGCAAGTTTGATTGGAGTATCAAAGCCGCCGTTGCCATCTCCGAGTAGCACGGCTAAATTACTACCATCGTCAGCAACGGCTAAGTCAGGTTTACCATCACCGTTAAAGTCTCCGACAGCAACATCAATCAGTCTTGCCCCAACTGCAAAGTCGATGGCAGTGCCAAAACTGCCAGTACCATCTCCGAGTAGGAGTGAGATCTTACCGTCTTTGTAGCTTGAAGTAACTAAGTCAGATTTGCCATCCCCATTGAAATCTGCATTAACAATCGTAAAAGGATCTGCCCCGACTGCAAAGTTAGTTGCAGTACTAAAACCACCTTTGCCATTTCCGAGCAAGACTGATGCGTTTGCCGTACCGTAGTTAGCCACAGCCAAGTCAGCTTTTCCATCGCCATTGAAGTCTGCAACTGTCGCAGAGAAAGGATTGTTGCCTACTCCGAAGTTGGTAGCAGATGTAAATTTGACTGTTTCGTTTGCCATAATTTTTGTCTAAATATTGAAGTAGACATCAGTAAAAGGGCTGATATCTCGCTCGTTTAATGCTAATAGTTCTTAACACTAAGATACTCGACGATCCTGGAATCGGTCACTAGGTAGATAGGCGTAACTTAAGCATAAGCTGCTGCGTCGAGTGACTATTGACTAGCCCCGTTGAATTGATATGAATTCACCGATACAGGCACCAAGTCGTTTTAATAGGAAGTATTAAAATTAAGTACAATTACTTGGGGTACATTTAATGAACATGTCTTAGCCAAATCTATAACCAAAGCCCCGCACGGTGGTGATGTATTGGGGTTGACTGGGATCGAGTTCGAGCTTTTCCCGTAGCCAGCGGATATGGACATCAACGGTTTTGCGATCGCCGATGAAATCCATCCCCCAAACCTTGTCCAGCAATTGTTCTCGACCCCAGACGCGGCGGGGATTTTGCATGAATAGCTCTAGCAGTCGAAATTCGCGGGGAGAGAGATTGACAGCAACTCCCCGTACCATCACGCGATATTCTTCAGGATAGAGAATGATATCTTGAAATTGGACGATGGTCGGTTCGACTGGCGTATTTAGTCGATTGCGACGGAGCAGAGCGCGACAACGTGCCACGAATTCCCGCATACTGAAGGGCTTACTAATATAGTCATCAGCACCAATTTCTAACCCCAATACACGGTCTGTTTCGGTAGTTTTGGCACTAACAATCAAAATTGGAACGTGATTACCCTTGTAGCGCAAAAATCGGCATAGATCTAGACCATTAACTTGGGGCAACATCAGATCAAGCACAATTAGATCGAACGGAAAATCTTGAGCTTGTAGAGCTTGAACTTGACATTTATCTAGTGCTGTTTGGCCATCACCAACAGCAACTACATTAAAACCTTCTTCTTCTAAACCTAATACGATTAATTCTCGAATTGACTCTTCATCTTCTACAACTAAAACACGATTTGTGACAGTGCCCAGGTTCTGAATATCAGAGTTATTCAACATATTGAGTGCGAGCATCATCACTAGTAACGGAAACGATCGGGAAACAAGTTGGAATTTTGAAAATCAGGGTGGCTCTAAATTCTTGTTCGCTACACTATTAATAGCAGGCAACCGTAAATCTGACAATAGCAACTCCAGTTATTAGCAACAATTTTTATCAGGATGATCGATTTTAGTAGTTACAAGCCAGGTAACAGATTAAAGTTGGATATTTTGCTGACAACCCAAATCTGACAAATAATTTAGTCATCAGAAAATTGGGTTGAAACCCCCTGCTTCAGCAGGGCTTTACAGGCGCAAACGTCCGCTCGCGCAGTATGCGCTATGGATTAATACTAGCTTTTCACAAAGAACGTGCTAGAATGTGAGCATGGAAAAAGCCTATCGCTATCGTTTCTACCCTACAACCGAGCAAGAAAGTCTCTTGCGGCGGACAATGGGTTGTACTCGACTGGTGTATAACAAGGCTTTAGCTGAACGTACTGACGCTTGGTATCAACGTCAAGAACGAGTTGGTTACAACCAAACCTCCTCCATGTTGACAAGTTGGAAACAAGAGTCCGATCTTGAGTTTCTGAACGAAGTTAGTTGTGTACCTCTCCAGCAGGGACTTAGACACCTTCAAACAGCGTTTACCAACTTCTTTGCTGGTCGGGCGAAATATCCCAACTTCAAGAAGAAGCATCACGGTGGCAGTGCTGAATTTACTAAGTCGGCTTTCCGCTGGAAAGATGGGCAAGTATTCTTGGCTAAGTGCATCGAAGCGTTGCCAATTCGCTGGAGCAGAAAGATACCTGAAGGCTGTAGCCCATCGACAATCACTGTTAAGTTGGACGCTAGCGGACGGTGGTTTGTCTCCTTGCTGGTAGACACTAATATTCCTCAATTGCCCAAATCTGATAAGCAGATCGGTCTGGATGTTGGAATAACTAGCCTGATTACTACTAGTAACGGCGATAAAGTTAACAACCCCAAGCATTTCAAGCAGCTTCGCAAGAAGTTGAAGCGAGTCCAGAAGGCTCTCTCTCGCAAGCAAAAGGGTAGTAACAACCGATATAAAGCACGGATTGAAGTGGCTAGAGTCCACGCTCAAATTACCGATGCTCGGAAAGATTTTTGGCATAAGCTGACGACTCAACTGGTGCGTGAAAACCAAACGATTGTAGTTGAGGACTTGGATATCAAAAATATGGTGAAGAACCATAAACTTGCTCTTGCCATTAGCGATGCTAGTTGGGGTGAACTGATTCGCCAACTTACTTACAAATGCGAGTGGTATGGGCGAGAATTGATTAAGATCGACCGCTGGTTCCCTAGCTCTAAAAGGTGCGGGAATTGTGGGCATATTGTAGATAAGCTGCCGTTGAATATTCGTGAGTGGGAGTGTGGAGTTTGCCATACGAAACACGATCGTGACATCAATGCTAGTCGGAACATTTTGGCGGCTGGGCTAGCCGTTTCAGTCTGTGGAGCAACTGTAAGACCCGAACAGAGTAAATCTGTGAAGGCTGGTGCTTTGAAGCAGAAACTTAAATAGCGATGTTTAAGAATCCTCGTGCGTTCACGCCGAGGAGCATGTCAAAGTAAGTAAATGACCGCAGCATCTAGGATTGGCGATTGTTCCAATCTTGTATTGAACCATGTTATTTTTAGCCATCTTTATATCTACAGTCGCTGGGTTGCTAGTTGGCGCAGGCAGTTGCTACGTTTGGCGTGAATCCGTGATTAAGCGACAATTACAGCAAGTTTTAGCAGTGATGGAATCAGCGGTAGATCGGGAAGATATTTCCTTACCAATCGTGTCTCAGTTGCGCCGCAGAGCAATCATTAGTCAAAAACAGCAAGCACAACTCCAACAACAGTTATTCGCGTGGCAATCTTTATTGCAGGAAGCCCCAATTGGCTACTTGCAACTCGACGCTGATAATCAAGTTTTATGGTGTAATCAGATCGCCCGACACTTGCTGCAAATTAATAAATGGGATGCCGGAAAAACTAGATTATTATTAGAATTAGTTCGTTCTTATGAACTCGATCGATTTATTGATCGAGTTCGCTCACAAAGTGACTCAGAAAAAGCCGCAAATCAAGTTGCCACTGAATTAATCTGGCAGTTTCACTTTGGTTATCAGGAAGCTGCCGATTCTCAATCAATTTGGCTCAAAGCCAATGCTATTCCCCTGGCTGATGGGGGGATGGCGATATTTGTAGAAAGCCAGCAAGAACGAGTCGATACCGCCACTGCTCAGGAACGCTGGCTCGGAGATCTCGCCCATGAAATTCGCACGCCACTAACATCTATTTATCTACTCGCCGAAACATTACAAGGGAAGGTGACACCAGATCTGACCCGCTGGGCAGATCGAATCTTAAAAGAAACTAATCGATCAATCGATCTAGTTCAGCATTTCTCAGAACTCAGTCGGTTGGAAACACCTGGAACTCAAAATCTGCGGTTGGGATCGGTAGATTTGATTCGGCTGATTGATGATGTTTGGCATACCTTAGCCCCAATTGCCGCCCAAAAACAAATTGAATTTAGCTGTACGGGTTTACCACAACTAGTCTTAGAACTCGATTCTGCTAGATTTACCCAGGTACTGATCAATCTTTTTGATAATAGTATTCGATATTGTCCCGATCGCGGACATATTTTGATCGATATTCAGCACTCAGGATCGAGTCGAGTAGAAATAGACTTCTTCGACGATGGATCGGGGTTTACCCAAACCGATCTACCGTATATTTTCGATCGGTTGTATCGCGGTGATGTCTCCCGTCAACGGATACCAGCCAGTAATAGTAATCTCAATCCTCAAACTACTGGCAGCGGCTTAGGACTAGCGATCGTCCGTCAAATCATCCTCGCACATCAGGGATCGATCGTCGCCAATAATCATCCAATGACTGGCGGAGCTTGGTTCAAAATAATTTTACCGAATAATTAATATATTCTATTTCTGGTATTAAATTAGATGTTTAGAGTAGTGGGTGGATGGTGAATGGTG
>JAJAYU010000227.1 GCA_026786125.1 Chamaesiphon sp. | reverse complement strand
GTCCAATATGGTGACAATCCTCGCTATGAGCTAATTGATGGAGAATTGCGCGACATGGAACCAACTGGGCCACATGAGGCTGTAACCGGACAGATCATCGGCTACATTTTTGTCGAAATTCTGCGCTCTGATCGCAACTGGATTGTGCCCAAAAATTGCCTAATCAAACCGCCTGCATTAGCGGCGACTGCGTTGCGTCCTGATGCAATCGTGCTAGATGAAGCTAAACTAGCGCGAGAACCATTATGGCGCAAAGAACCGATCATTTGTAATGGAAGTACGATCAAGCTAGTTGTAGAAGTTGTCAGTACCAATTGGCAAGATGACTATGCTCGGAAGATGGAAGAGTATGCCTTGTTGGGTATTCCTGAGTATTGGATTGTAGATTATTTGGGCATTGGTGGTATTGCTTTTATCGGTAAACCAAAGCAACCAACTTTTACGGTTTGTCAACTTGTGGGAGAAACTTATGTTCAACAACAATTTAGGCTAGGAGAATCTATTCTATCGCCGATCTTTCCCGAACTTAAACTTCAGCTCGATCAAATTATTCCTCGCCAGTAGCTTGATCGATAAAGTTGGAATTTCAACTGTTTGGGATCGAGATTGATCAAAGCGATTATGATAAAGTACTATAGTTGTTGATCGTAACACGTCCAACCAATAGATCGAGGAGTGGGCGTAATTTAGATTTGTTACTAATTGATAAAATTCGTTTATGTTTCTAGGTCAGTGGTTGGGGTTTGTCGCTTTAGTTTTGTCATTATATATCTTGTGGCAAATTCGGCAGATGTTGCTAGTAGTTTTTGCGGCAATAGTGCTTGCAACAACATTAAATAAATTAGCCCAAAAAATTCAGCATCAATTTAAGCTTACTCGAACAGTCGGCATCCTAGCGGCAATTTCTATATTTATTGGCACCTTAATTTGTTTCTTTGTGCTGATCGTACCGCCATTTATTTCCCAGTCCCAAGAATTAACGACTACGAAACTACCGGCAATTCTTAAATCCTCCAGTCAGTGGGGTGCTAATATTGCCTCTTATATTCCAGCCCAACTGATTCCTTATTTACCCAATATCGAGAATCTCACTAAACAAATTCAACCATTACTCCAATCTTTTGCAGGCCAATCATTAACAATTTTTTCTAATTCGTTGGGAGCGTTATTAAATTTATTGTTTATGATCATTCTGACAATCATGTTATTGGCTCAACCTACGGCTTATCGCCGTGCATTTATCGCTTTATTTCCCAGCTTTTATCGACGGCGAGTAGATGGCATTTTGGCGGAATGCGAATTATCGTTGGGAAAATGGGTGGGTGGGGCAATGCTAAGTATGGTCGTGGTGGCAGCCCTGAGCTTGATTGGTTTATTGTCACTGGGTATTCCCCTCGCTTTGGCTCAAGCTATTCTGGCTGGATTACTCAATTTTGTTCCCAATTTAGGGCCGACAATTAGCGTAGTAATTCCAGTGGCGATCGCTTTACTTGATGAACCGTGGAAGGCTGTGGCAATATTTGTGATTTACTTTCTAATTCAACAGTTTGAAAGTAGCTTCCTCGCGCCATATATTATGTCGCATCAGGTATCACTATTACCTGCAATTACGCTGATTGCTCAGGTATTTTTTACTACTTTCTTTGGATTCATGGGCTTGTTATTAGCATTACCATTAACAGTCGTTGCTAAAGTCTGGATTAATGCAGTCTTGATCGAAGATATTCTCGATCGATGGAAATATTTACGCGGTAATCACGATCGATCGATATACGATCGAGAGCTTACCGATCCGTGGCAAAATCCGCCAATCGAAACAGAATTAGTCGTGACTGGACAGGTAGAATCGATCGATGCCACGGATTAAATTTATGATACTAATGATGCACCTAGTTGAACTAGGGAAGTTAATTGAGCTTGATTTAAGCCTTGATTATCACCGAGGCGCATCATTTGATAAGGCTTTGGGGATTTGATCGAATACACTTCTTTGAGTCGATACTCCGGCAATTCCCATACTTTAATTGAACCATCGACGCTACAACTGATCACTTGATTTAGTTTGGCGATCGATTCGATCGATAGAATCTCTTTTTGATGAGCCTGAATTCGATCGATCCAACTTGCTAGATCCAGATCCCAGACGGAGATCGTACCATCATCATTACCGCTAATTAATAGATGGGGATGGAGCGGATGGGCGACAATTGCGGTGGCATCACGATCGCCAATCTGTGAGCTAGTATGGTGATAATTGCGATCTACTTGCCAGCGGTTGAGATGTCGATCGTCAGTAATCCCGATAATCGATCGACCATCTTGAGTAAACGTCATTCGTCTCAAGCGATTGCCCCTAGCTGGGTAGCTGGTGATTTTTCCCGTTGGGCGATGTAATACAGTGAGCAAGGGAGTCTCAGAACCAAAGGCAATCCACTCACCATCGGGAGAACGCGCTAATACCATCACCCATTGGGGCTGTAGATATTCAATCTGCTGATCTTTTCCAGTCTCTAAATCCCACTGACGAGTAGTTACATCGTAGCTGCGACTCAATAGCGTTCGATCGTCAACAAATAATAGTTGGGGAATATAATCGGTATGACCAATTAGAGTCTGTAAATGTGACCCTGTAAATGCGTCCCAAATTTTGATAATTCGATCGCTTCCTGTACTCGCAATTAGTTGACCATTGGGGCTAAAAGCTAGTCCGGTAGCGATGCCTCGATGTGCTTGAATCACCATTGGCTCCGGTTTGTTGCCAGATCCTAGCTCTTTGAAATTCCATAAATATAAACTCCCATCATCTCTACTACCAGCCACAATTTGATTTTGGGTATTAGTTGCCAAACTCATCATCCGTGGGGCGCAGCCGCCAGTAGTAGAGACACATTTACCTGTTTCCAAATTCCACACATTGATTGTGCCATTATCACTACCTGTCGCCACAAATGGAGCCAGATAAGCAGCACCTTTGCCGCTATCAGCACCAAGATCGATCATTCTGAGACAGATACCTGTTTGGACATTCCAGACCCGAATCTGTTCGAGACAAATAGAGATAATTTGTCCGATATTATCATAATGAACTTCACTAACTTGAGTCGGGTGTCCGTGGAGATCGAACAGGTGTGCGCCAGTATCAACATCCCAGCAGTGAATCGTACAAGAAAAGTTTGCACCAAAGATCTTGTGACCATCGGGGCTAAATGATACCAGCCGCAGGTGACGAGATCGCGCATCATTAATTGATTGGACCTTCTTCCCCAGCCAAATCTGCCAAATCTTCAAACCTTCCACCCCACAGAATGCCAACAACCGTCGTTGAGGATGAAATACCCCATCCCGTACCTGTGAATCGGGAACCTTGAATGTCAACAAATTACGCCCCTTTTGCCACCACCAAATCTTCACTTGCCGATCCGCGCCAACGCTGACAGCAAGATTACTATTGAGGATCAAACTCACTCGCCAAACCCAATCCCGATGCCCCGTGAGTACCTGCACACACTCGCCACTAGCAACATCCCAAATCCTGATCGTCTCATCACTACTACCACTAATCAGATACTTGTTATCGTGGCTAAATCGCACGTCCCAGACCCAGCTTTGATGCCCGATCAGCATCGCCACTGCTTGATTGGTAACTACTGACCAAATTTTGATTTGAAACAGGGTATCACTGGCGGCTAAGTATTTCCCATCGGAGCTGAAATTGAGTCCGACAATCCCGCCCATGCCCTCGGCAAACTGACATCGATCAAATGTACTGCCCCGAAAATCCACTTGGCGCAATAACACTTGCTGAAAGTCCAATTCAGCGATATGTAAATTGGTCAAATCCCAGCCAGTAAAATTGGCGTGGAGGGTGTGGGCAAGATTGAGCAGATTTCCCGCGCCACAACCTAATGGGGTGAGGCTGCGAATTAGGGGAATTAGTGATTGGAGATAAGTGACGGCATTCGTGCCATGCTGTCGGGCGAGATCGCGACTGAGCGGCTGGAGAAATAGCCGCTGTTGAATCTCGCGGATATATGCTGGTGAAGTGGTGGGATGGAGCGGCAAGTGGTTAAAAAAAAACAACCCTTCGGCTGGGACTGCTAATTCTAGACTTAGCTCCTTCAGTAATTTGTCGGTGGTAAATTCCAGGATCACATTTTGGAGGGTATAGCGTTGATGCTGACCAGGTTTAGTTGATGATTTGATGGCAATGATCTTGTTACTACCGATCGCTTGGACGATCGATCTTTTAATTAAGGAATCAACTGTCCTCGGCAAAGATCGATCGAGACCTAATGGCGTAAAGTGGATCATCATCGACTCGATCGAGACGGGTTCCCGCTGGATGGCTAGATAATAAACTAGTAACTTTTCATCAGTTGATAGTCTCGCTAATTGAGTAGTCAGAATATTACTAATTTTGGCGTAAGTATAGCGATCTGACTCTAAAAATGCGGCCAGATCTCCCTCGAAATTATTGGAAATTGTATTAGCGATAATCCTGAGATAGAGGGGATTTCCCTGACAACGATCGCTAATTTCTTGGAGTTCTGATAATTTACCCTCTACGGACATCCGATCTAGCAGATCTGCTCCGGCAGCAGCAATACCAGCTAATGGCAAAGTCCGGACGGGTAGTTTATTACCACTAAGTTCGGTAATTTCTGCTGGTGGTTCGCGACTAGTCATCACTACGCAGCTTTGATGTTGGCTACTACCTAAACGATGAAACAGATCGCCATAATTGCCATAACCTTCGCGATAGTTTCCGGCATATTCACCAGGATTCATAATCGCTTCTACATTGTCTAAAATCAACAGACAGCGATGCTGTTGCAGTTGTTCTAATAATAGGGCAATCCGTTTGGGAGCTGTTTTGGAAAGTTGGAGATTGGCATGTTGGGAGAGGACACCAATTAGATCGCCGAGGAGTTGATTGAGTGGTGGGGCTTCCCGTAAAGATCGCCAAATTACATATTCAAATCCATCCTGCAATTGTTGACCAAGTTTAGTTGCTAAAGCAGTTTTACCAATCCCCCCGATGCCTAGAATAGCAATTAATTTGCACCGATCGATCAATACCCACTGGGTGAGTTGTGCTAGTTCTTTGAGCCGACCACAAAACGGTTGAATATCCGTCGGCGCATCTTCCCAATCTACCGTTGATTGACGATCGAGTGCCAATTGATTAAACACCACCTGAAAATTTTGCTTGGTGACTTTTTGGGCTGTCGCTGTCGAGAGTTCTTGAAATAGTTGGGAAGCCAGTCGCCGCACGCTGACAGGTTGATATCCAATGGTTTTGGCGATCGTCTCATAACCCTGATTTTGCCAAATCCCTTGGAAAATCTGCTGCTCAATCTCCGTCATATCCTTACGCCGCTGATTGAGGAGATGGTAGTTGAGGATCTGAGTAACGCGGGGAGGAATCATCTGATGTCAGCAGCAAACCTATTGGCTAGATTAAGTCATATCTATTAGATAACATATTGTCCCATAGGTATCTAGCAATATCTCGATCGGTAGCCAGAAACTTTGTATCAAATTTGTATCCACTTTACAGCTAATTGGCTGAGGCTGATCCATTCATATTTAAAATTGGAAATAAGACTAGGCAAGGCTTTTGAGCCTAATTCGACAAATACTTGACTACTGGGAAAGAATTTGTCATCCGCTTTTTGGCGTAGTTAGTGCTCAAACTTAATTTTTGGTGAGTTATGGTTGATTAACTTCAGGGGTAGAAAATCGATAGTTGCAGGTGAAGAGCCGATGAATGTTAAAACTGCTTAGAAATTTTCTTCGACCTAAGTTGTTAGCTATAGCGATCCAATCTTACTCCAATTAACCTTCACATTATTTTCAAATCATGAAAAATATTTCACGCAAAACTCTTCTAACGCTCGGGCTATCTAGTACTTCAATACTTCTGGCAATCACCCCAGCTTTTGCAGGTGATTATAAAGACTATAAGGGATTTAATGATGCGCTCAAAAGAGCGTATCCGGCACCTACATATCAACCACCTGCTCCAACCCCCTACCGTTCACCTGTTTCTACTCCTAGCACTCCTTATCAGTCGCCAGGGAGCAATTCTCGCCCCTCATCTACTCCGAGTGGATCGTATACCCCCTCATCAGGTTCATCTGATAGCTCAGGATTAGAAGGTTTCGGTGAAATTTTTAGCTTATTTAATTTTGGTCCTAGTGCAATTTCCAGTAATGGAAATATTCAATATGGAGTACAAAGTAAGTTTGGATTTGAAAATATTCGAGTCAGAACAGCGATGCACTTCGGATCGGGAAACTCGATCAATGGTGCTTTTACTTATAGCATGAGCGGTGAACCAACAATGTTTAATCCTTTTATCGGCGGTGGCGTCGGCTATAAATCTATCCAACAAACTGGAAAAGCTGATTCTAATGCTTTTGCTTTTTATGGTACAGGTGGAGTAGATCTAAACCTTACTAATAATCTCAGTATTAGCGGTGCTGTAAATTTACCAACAGATAGTAATTACGGTACAGAGTTTCAGGCGGCAATTAATTTCTTTGGCAGTTTCTAACCAAGATTATTTGTAGAAAAATATTTGACTAATTTTGCATCTACCCATACCAAAATGAACCTAACTAACGTATTCGCTCGCTCGCTTCAAACTACTCAGCAACAACTCATCGCTTTCGCCCAGCAAGCCGATTTCCTGACGATAATTGATCGATCTTTCGGGGCTGGATTCCATAAGGCTAGATTAGCGGAAATCCAGGCACAGTGGCTGGCTGGAGATTTTAGGAATCTGCCAGAAATCGAGATTGTCGAGGGGAGTGTATTGGGGACGGCGCCTGGTGCGTATGGCGCGAGTACGAATCGGATTTATTTATCGGCGGCTTTTGTAGATAGTGCGGATGAGCTGGCAATTGCGGGTGTGTTGACGGAGGAGATTGGGCACTGGGTAGATAGTCAGATTAATGTTAGCGATACGCCTGGGGATGAGGGGCAGTTATTTTCGGCGTTGGTGTGGGGGCAAGATTTGTCTGCGGCGGAGTTGAGTCAGATTCAAGCGGAAGATGACACGAAGACGATTTTTGTCAATGGGCAATCTGTATTGGTGGAGCAAGCTGATATTCCAGGCACCACAGGGAATGATAACCTGACGGGAACGAGTGGCGATGATATATTTACACCACTGACGGGTGTAGATAATATTGATGGTGGTACGGGTACCGATACCTTAGTTATCGATTATTCTGGTGCTCATGCTGGTGGGATTCAGTATGTTGCCTATAATGCCGCAGGTTCGGGTAGTATTCGCGCTCTCAATGCTGCGGCTACAGCTTTCGATACCGTCAGTTATTCCAATATCGAAAAACTCAATATTACTGGTACTGCTAATGCTGATGATATTCGTGGCGGTAGTGGTAATGACATTATTAATGCTGGGGCTGGCGATGATACTTTAACTGATGGTGGTGGGGTTGATATTATTGATGGTGGTGTTGGTGATGACAACATCACGATTAATATTTCTAGCAATACTGGTGCTAATAATATCGATCTCAATAATGCAAGTAATACCTTAGCTAATGGTACCGAGCTAAGGAATATCGAACGCTTCAATACGATTACTACTGGTGCCGGTAACGATACAATTACTGCTAAAACTGGTAGCTATGATGACATCATCAATAGTGGTGCTGGTGACGATACGATCGATGCTAAAGATGGTACTAATACGATCGATAGTGGTGATGGTAATGATACGATTCGCACGGGCATTGGTGCTGACAATATCACTACTGGTGCTGGTGATGATACGATTTTTTCTTCTGCCAAGGGTGCCGATAGTATCGATGCTGGTGTTGGCGGTACTGATACTTTAACAATCGATTATTCTGGTACTCGGGCGGGTGGGATTCAGTATGTTGCCTATAATGCCGCAGGTTCGGGTAGTATTCGCGCTCTCAATGCTGCGGCTACAGCTTTCGATACCGTCAGTTATTCTAATATTGAAAAACTCAATATTACTGGTACTGCTAATGCTGATGATATTCGCGGTGGTAGTGGTAATGACATTATTAATGCTGGGGCTGGCGATGATACTTTAACTGATGGTGGTGGGGTTGATATTATTGATGGTGGTG
>JAJAYU010000226.1 GCA_026786125.1 Chamaesiphon sp. | reverse complement strand
GGTTATATTTTCACTGGTGGAAGCGGCACGATTACTAAAGGTACAAGTGTCACTGGATTCACTCTGACATTAAACCTGAACCTTCCCGCAACTGGTGGTTCTAAACTCAATATTGCTCAGGCATTTGGTACCACAGTGACCAATGGTGCTCCCGATCCCACCAAGCCAGCAGTGGATGAATCTGGTGATGCTCAATTCAACAACTTAAATGTAGACGGTACTCCTGGACCTACGCCTACAAATGGTGTGGCAACTGGTGCTGACGGTACAGATCCTGCAAATACCAACACTGGTAGTGGCCCCGGTGGTGAAGCCAACATTATCACAGTCGTGCCGCCTGCTGTTACTGGTGCAGTGGCGATTTTCAACGGTCCAGAGAATAAGCCTACCGCTACTGGCCCAAGTGGTTCGACCAATGATGACTTCACCAACAAGTCTGTGACCATCGATACCGCCCAGGCTGGATGGACGGCTGGTGTCCCTAACGCTGTAAACCCACAATCTACTGGCTTTACCAATAGTGTGTCACAAGCGACTGGTGCTACTCGACCTCAGTTTGTAGCCCTACTACCTACTTCTCCTGTGAATGCAACTGATCTACCTAATGGCACTATTGTCAAGATTGTTGCTAATGGTAACACTGTTGCCTACTCATACACTAGCACAGGTGGTTTTGTTCCAGTAGTATCAGGTACTCTACCGCTGAGCATCACTGTTCCAACTACTGGCAGTGTTAACTACGGTGTAGAAGTTGATTTACCTGCTGGTACTGCTCAGATGGCTGGCTTCCCAGTTTCGATTACTTCCTTTGCAAATGGTGCGCCCCTAGTAACCAATCCGAGCACTGGTGCCACAATATTCCCACTC
This sequence comes from Chamaesiphon sp., assembly GCA_026786125.1. GTDB lineage: Bacteria > Cyanobacteriota > Cyanobacteriia > Cyanobacteriales > Chamaesiphonaceae > Chamaesiphon. Next base: position 9,576 of record JAJAYU010000226.1, on the reverse strand, counting down.
GTTGCTGGGAATAATGTCCTCGATCCTACTGATGCTCAAAACATCACTATCGATCGACTCTACACTGGCTACCTGAAAATGCTCAAAGAAGCTCAAGTGTACAAGATCGAAGGCGGTGTTACTACCATCGTATCTCCGTTCGCAGCTAGCTCACCCAAAGCTGAACCTGGTCAGTACATCGAGTACCGAATCAAGTACAGCAACATCTCTGAATCAGTTCCTACTAATAGCAACAGTGTTGGTCTAGCCGCTAATAACATCAAGATTTTGGAGAATGGCAGCACTGGCGGCAATAACTGGGGAGCTTCCACCACTCACAAACCTAATAGTGCCCAAGACAGCAACGGTGCGATTAGTTATGAAAATGGAGCTAAAACTAATGGCGACACAGTGATCGCTGAGTACCTCGATACTGTGCCTACCCTTGCACCAGGCGCATTCGGTACATTCACTTTCACTCGTCAGGTCAAATAACTAAATCAAGATCCCTATCCATATCAAAAACGGCTCAAGGCTGAATTCATCCGGAGACGGTTGGGATTGTTCAGTGAATAATCCTGTGCCGAACGACGACAAGTTCAGCTCCTAGCCGTTGTTGGTATCACGAACTCTCCAACCCACTCAATTTTTAGATTCCCTTTGGGGATACTAACTTTGAGGGGCTGTTCTCTACCTCTTTCATATTTACAGGAGTAACTTCAGTGATCAAACGCTTATTATCTGCAACCTTGGCTTTGACTGCACTTTCTACCACTATTCTATTTAGTGGCAACCTGCCAGTCATCAGCCAACTGACCCAACCAGCCACCGCCCAGACAGCAGTAGCTAAAAAACCAATTGTTCTCAAGCTGACCCAATCCAAAAAAATTGCCGACAAAAAAGGTTTCAAGCTAATACCTGTAACCAAAGTGACGCCAGGGGACGAGATCGTTTATAGCATTGCTGCCAGCAATATCAGCAATACACCAATTAGCAAACTTGTCATCAATCAAAAAATTCGCTCAGGTACAACCTATGTGTTGAATTCGGCCACACCAATTAAAAGTGCCGATCTAACTTTTAGTATTGATGGTGGCAAAACTTATACAGCTAAACCAATCATCGATAAAAAGCCCGCTGTTGCTAGCCAGTACACCAACGTCCGCTGGGCTTTTGTCGGTAGTATTGCACCAAAATCTCAAAGCAATCTGAGCTACGAAGTCCAGATTCGCTAGTCAATTACGGGGGTTTTGCGCCCAGAACCGTTCAAAACCCTCGATCAATCAGTTACCAAAGGAATGTACCAGTGTCTAGCTTCCAGCCCTTTCGGCCAAGATCTTACTTATTTAAAAATTGTGTTAGAGGGCTGGTTATTGCTGCTTTTGTACTGACGGCACCGATGGTTCAAGCTCGTAAGATCTATAACCAAGCTCAGTATGAATATGAGGTTGTCAGCAGTGATACCAAGATCAAGTCAAAAATTAATGGTAAGACCAGAACAGTTACAGTCACTATTGATGGCAAAGATGGATTGATCGATCCGATCGGGAATATCACAGGCTGTAATGGTCAGGTCTTGCCTAGTTATGCTGGCTACAGCGTATTCTTGTTTAACACGATCGATCGAATCAACCCGACCTCGATTGTCGCACTCGATCGCACCACCTTAGCAACAGGCGGGCTTGAACCCAATAGTACCAACCTCAATCCCTTTTCACTCACAGGTAGCACAGATGGACGCTACAACTTCTTGTTCAATCTCAGCCAGACGGTAGTTGGCAAGAGTTATATTCTCGTCGTCAAGATTCCTGAAAATTCCAGCTATGGCGAACGCCGCGTGGTTATTGACATCACTGGTTTTGATGGGACTACCCTCAGCTATCAAGCCACCTCTCTCGATGGCAAACCACTTAGTACCACCGAGAGCAATGTCAAAAAAGCGTCAATCTCGATCGCTGATGCTGCCCGAATTGGACTAGTCGGCGTAGGTATCTGTGAATCTCAACCCGCCAAGATCGTCAAAACTGCCGATCGAGCTACCGCCGAACCAGGCGATACGGTCGTTTATCGGATTACCCTCAGCAATAATTCTGATACCGATATCCCCAATCCGATCGTCGCAGATACGCTGCCACTGGGGATGTTCCTCCGCCCTGATTCGATTCGAGCGAGTCTCGGCACCACCAATATCAATAATATCAATCTGACTCAAGTTGGTCAAACAGCTTCCTTCAAGTTCAGCGCACCTGGATTTTCGCTTCCCGCTCGGAAAGTCGTCAATCTAGTCTACGCCGTTACTTTAGATGCCGATGCTATTCGCGGTACCGGACAGAATAGCGCAGTTTTGGAAGATAGTACGGGCAGAATTATCGATGGTCCCGCTACACATTTATTGAGTATTCGTCAGGGTTTGATTCGGGATACAGGCACGATCGTCGGGCGGGTATTTGTAGACAAAAATTTTGATGGGCAACAACAAGCGAATGAACCAGGGATTCCCAATGCGGTGATTTATATGGATGACGGCAACCGGATTACCACTGATGCCAATGGGCTGTTCTCAGTCCAAGCCGTAGTCGCTGGTGCTCGCTCTGGCACGATCGATCTTACTAGTCTGCCTGGATATAGTCTCGCTCCCAATCTCTACTTCAAAGAACGTAATAGTCGATCGCGATTAGTAAAACTGGCTCCTGGGGGCATCGTCCGCATGAATTTTGGCGTTACTCCTACTGCGCGTGAGGTCAAATAACAAACCATGAAATATCAATTATTATTTAAAATACTTCAGGTTTTGTGTCTTGGCACGACCATTCACAGTTTAGGACTAGTGGCACTCGCTGGCGGAGCCTCTCTAACAGAGAATCGAGCCGTTGCCCAAACTCCCACGCCTGTCTCAGCTCAACCACCAGTATTGCCACCAGTAAATCTAGCTCCAGTGCTAGCTCCAACGGCTCCCACGGTACCCGAGCAACCGATCCCTCTAGTTGCGCCAAATTCCGCTCCAGTCGCCCCAGCCGTCACCGCTAAAACCGGATCGGCGGTCAAGATCTTGGCACCTACGCCCAATATCCTGTTGGATATTCCGGCGACCCTCGTGGTGGTGCAGTATCAAGTCGGTACCACGATCGAACTCAAAGTCGATAATCGGATCGTAGACAAAAATCTGATCGGTCGCACCGAGACAAATAGCACAACTAATCTGATTACTCAGACTTGGTACGGTGTATCCCTAGCCACAGGTAAAAATATCCTGACGGCGACTAGTAGCCAGGGAGAAGTCGCAACAACAACGATCCAAGTTGCTGGCGCGGCGACCAAAATCCAACTCAGCACCGCTGAAACCCGCGTACCCGCAGATGGTCGGACCCTGGCTACAGTTGAAGGTCAAATGGTGGATGAGAATAATAATCTCAGCAAACAAGACAGCGTTGTCACCCTCTCAACCACCGCAGGTGAATTTGCGGGAGTCGATCTCGACAAGGATCAACCAGGCTTCCAAGTCAAAGTTGTCAAGGGTAAATTTACAGCCCAACTTCGGACTGGTTTGGAGGCCCAAGCTGTCCGAATTCGGGCGAGTAGCTCCACGATGGAAGCTTTTACCCAGATTCAGTTTGAGACGAATTTACGCAGATCGATCGCCACTGGTGTCTTTGACGTGAGACTCGGTGCCAGAGGTACGGATTATTACCGCCCATTTAGTGAATTCCTACCTGTAGATCGCAATAATACCAGCCAACTTCAAGCGCGTGGTCAAGTTTTTGCCACGGGTAGAATCGGTGACTGGTCGGCAACTGGCGCATTTAATAGCGATCGAGCTTTGAATAAAGGCTGCAATGGTGCCGATCGATTATCCCGTGATACCTATAGTCAAAACTGCGAAGATCAGTATCCACTCTATGGTGATACCTCCAAAGTCGATGTACTGACTCCTTCCCGTGATAGTGTCTATGCCAAGCTCGAGCGATCGACTGGTGTAGCTGGCAGCATTCCCGACATGATTATGTGGGGTGACTATGCAACTAATGAATTCGCCACTCGATCGCAACAATTCAGCGCACTCAATCGCAATCTCCACGGTTTCAAGCTCAATTACAACGTCGGTAACTTATTAGTTAGCGGTTTCTATGGTGATAATGTCCAAGGTTTCCAACGGGACAATATTGCCCCTGATGGTACTAGTGGCACTTATTTCTTGTCTCAGAGATTACTCCTAGGTGGTAGTGAAAATCTCACTGTTGAACTAGAGGAGCTAAATCGCCCTGGTACGGTGATCAAGCAAGAAATCCTCAGTCGTGGGATCGATTACGATATCGATTACGATCGCGGCAGTGTGGTTTTACGCCAACCACTATTACGCACTAGTATCAATAGCGATGGGACGATCTTAGTCCGGCGGTTGGTGGCTACTTATCAATATGCCAATGGCACTAATAATAGTATCTACGGTAGTCGCGCTCAGTACAATCTCGATCGAACTGCTGGTCGTGAAAGTTGGTTGGGCGCAAGCTGGATCAACGAAAATCTCGGCGTTCGCAACTTTAGTATGGTTGGTGCCGATGCCCTAATTCCAATCGGGAATGGCAGCAATATCACCGCTGAATTTGCCAGATCTACCAATAATCCTGGACTGGGAATTGCCAGTGTCAATGGCAACGCCGTGCGGGTGGAAGGTCAGTACAAATTCAATGATGCCACTACCGGACGCAGTTATTTCCGCAGTACCGAAGCTGGATTTTCCAACAACTCGACGACCAGCTTTGTGCCTGGTCAAACTCGCTATGGCGGGGATTTATCCACCAAACTCGGCGATAGAACCACGATTCGGGCACAATTCGATCGAGAGGAAAATCGGGGTAAACCACCATTAGTCAATACTAATCTCGTCAATTTGCTCACGCCCGTCGATCCAGCTACTGGAATGGTGGACAACGATCTGCGGACGATTACCGTCGGTGTCCAGCAAAGAGTTGGCGTGAGTACTGTCGATCTTGATTACGTCAACCGCAGTCGCCAAGACCGCTTGGCACTAGATCCCACTCAAAGCAACGTCTCTTCCGACCAGATTCGATCGAGATTAAGCTGGCCACTGACCAATAATCTCACCTTCCGCGCTCAGAATGAAATCAATCTCAGCAATCAACAAGATCAAGTCTACCCCAACCGGAGTGGAGTGGGCATTGATTGACTGTCTATCCGGGGATTAAACTGGGGCTGAACCAAAACTTTATCTCCAGCAATCAGTATGGTAACACCAGCTATACTAGTCTCGACTTTGATAGTGTTTACAACCTGAGCAGTAGCACCAAAGTAACTGGACGCTACTCGTTGAGTCCGTTCCAATCGATCGGATCGGCAGGCATTCAGCAAGGTATCGTCCTCAGTCCTGGTCTGAAACTCGACCTCAACTATGAGCGGATCATTGGTGGCAACACTAGCACCACCACCGGAGCCGGACAGCAGTTCAATCAACCATACAGCTTCGGTCAAACTGCCTCATCCCTGACTACCACTACTGGCGACAGCTTCGGCATTAGCGTAAATTATACCGACAACCCCAATTTCCAAGCCAACGCTCGGTATGAGTATCGCAACTCTAACCTAACTAGTACCAGCAACCTCAGTGCTGGAGTCACAGGCAAGCTCTCACCCGCATTGAGTGCCCTACTCAGATTCCAACAATCGAGCATAGCCAATCAGGTGCTGAGTGATGCAGGACTAGGCGCGAGAATGGATGTCAGAGCCGGATTAGCCTTCCGCAATCCCGCCAGCGATGAATTTAACGGTTTACTGAGCTATCAATATCGCCGCAATCCTTCAATTCTGCCCACTAGCATCCTCACGACTAGCGGTACGGGTTCCGAAGATCACACCCTCGCCCTCGAAGGCATCTACGCCCCCAACTGGCAATGGGAATATGCAGCTAAGTACGCCCTCCGAAATGCCACTAGTTATCTAGATCAGTCACTCTCAGCCGGAAGTACCCTCGGTATCACCCAACTCCGCGCAACTTATCGCTTTGCCCACGATTGGGATCTTACTGGCGATGTCCGGTGGATCAATCAGTTTAGTAGTGGTCGGAGCGAACTCGGTGCGGCTCTAGAAGCGGGTTACTATCTCACCCCCGACCTGCGCCTCTCGGCTGGTTACAGTTTAGGCGTTGCCGATGACCCCAATGGTAGTCGCAATGCTAGTGGCCCTTATCTGGGCTTAACTGTCAAAATTAACGAGTTATTTGGCGGCTTTGGTCGTCAACAGTTAGCTCCAGCGCAACAACAGGAATCAAAAGTTAGCAATCCTAACCCACAACCCCCTGTAACTACTCAACCTCAAACTCCACCTCAAACTCCACCAACAACCCCAGCCCCAGTTCAACCTCAAATCCCAGCTCAAACAACCAGCCCCGCACCAATTACCCCAACTCCACCGCCGACTAGCATTAAACCCCAGGAATCACCAGCCCAATGAAAAATACTTTGTTTTCCCGACTATTGCTAAGTAGTCTGTGTTTGGGCTGGTATTCACAGCCAAGTCTAGCTCAAGCTCCTAGCTATCTCCAGCTTACAGTCAATAGCGATCGAGATGAAATTCGCCCTGATGGATTTTTGACTCTACGAGAAGCAATTAGCATCGTCAATGGTACCTTACCACTCGATCGACTCAGCCCTGAAGAACGTCAATTAGTCTCTCCTAGTACCGATCGCCATCAAGTTCAATTTAAACTCACCCTCGGTAAATCTCGCATCGGACTAAATGCTGAACTCCCCGCGATCGTTACGCCAAAAGTCACGATCGATGGTGGAGCTGTTCCTAGTAATGTGTCGATCCAAAATCTCCGCTTTGCCCGTCCAGTCGTGGAGATCGTCCCCGCGCCAGATGCCCAAATCAATCGGGGTTTGTCGCTAATGGCCGATGATTTGACAGTTAAGGGCTTAAGTATCTACGGCTTCCAAGTTGGTAATACACCAGCGACTCAAAATATCCCTGGAGCTGATATCTTTATCGGTACCAGCAACTACCCTCAACTCGACACTCGTACAGCTCCCCAGCGGATCTTAATTGAAAATAACTGGCTGGGGATTCAATCAGATCGAGCTATCCCAGATCGGACCTCGGATTTTGGCGTATATGTCTTCAACTCTGACGGTACAACTATTCGGCACAATGCGATCGCCCATCACAGTGCCAGCGGTATCATCAGCCAAGTCAGTGCCAATAATCTCTTAGTTACTAACAACGCGATCTTTGCCAATGGTCAATCGGGAATGCCCGACGCAATTCGCTTAGAAGGCAAGATTGCCAATAGCCAAATTCAAGCCAACCTGATCTGTGGCAATGATGGTAGTGGTATTTTCGTGTTCAAACCTGAATCAGGTAGTGTCAAAATCACCAACAACCGGATCCAATCCAATGGTCGTCGCCTCCGTCGCGCCGCCATCCACCTGATGGGAGAAGACAACCAAGTCACCAACAATGCGATCGAATTCCAAAGCGGTGCGGGCGTATCTGTCACCGCCTTCCCCCACAATAACACCACCTCATCCCTCCGCAATCTGATTACTGGTAATCGGTTTCAGCAAATCGAAGGACTGAGTATCGATCTGATCGCCGATCGCAATCAGGGTGTAGAAGACTTCCAAACTGGCGACGGGATCAATCCCCCCCGCAATAGCGAAAATCGCCGGATTGACACTGGAAATGGTGCGATTAACGCTCCACAGTTCCTCTCCAAAGAATTTTACCTGATTGATAACCACGTCAATCTGGATGGCATCGCTGATCCTGGCTCCGAAGTAGAAATCTACCAAGTCAATCCCGATGGCAATAATTACGGCCCACTATCCACACCCCTGACCAAAGTGATTGCCAACGATCGCGGTCAATTTCAAGCCACCTTCCAAAATCTCATGGCTGGAAATAGCCTGAGTGCGATCGCCAGCGATCCTCGCTACGGTAGCTCTGAGCCTGCTGAGAATGCGATTGTCTCTCTGCCAGGAGTCCCTAACAAATTGACTACCACCACGGTTATTCCTGGCAATTGCGCCCTGACAGAACCCAAAATTGCAGCTTCACCAGTCGCCGAACCAGCGATTGTCCCTGAAAAAGTCACCATTACGATTCCTCGTAACGTCCACTTTGCCCTCGATAAATCATATCTCAGCCCAGCATCCACCAAAGTCCTAGACCAAATTATCACTGTCCTCCAAGCGAATCCTTATCTTTCCTTTGACCTCTCAGGGCACACCGATCCTCGCGCCCCCCAAGCTTATAACCAAGCACTGGGAATGCGACGCGCCATATCCGTCCGTAACTATCTGCTCAAACGTGGCATCGAACCCCAACGGATGACCATTCGATCCGAAGGCTTTAGCAAGCGGCGGAGTAATCAAACAGGTAAACAACCTTATGCACTCGATCGACGAGTCGAATTTGAATATCGCGACCTCCGTGGCAGCGAACTAGAAGTGATCGACAAACTCGACGATCTCCAACTCGAAAGATAAATTGCAGCCTAATCCGGCTTTCTGAGCGTCAAAACCGCTATTTTTGCCCAAATTTTACATAAATAATACGCAAAATAACGAAAATCAACATAAATTAAAGCTTTCAGCGATCCAGATTAGGCTTGTAGACATTAGAATAATGCAGTGGAAGTAATATCGCACGAGAGTTTCAGCAACTTGATAGCAAATTAGATAGATAATTCCTACTTTGTAGGGGTAATCGATCGAGTTACCAACAAGTCTGCAAATTTTAATTGCGAAAGATAGTTAACGCGCCTTTGCGCCGTTTTCTAATCTAACATCTCACTTTTCACTTAATATGGGCAAAGACACCAGGGAAAATCAGCCTGTGCTGTCAGTCCAGCTATAAACTCAATAACGGAGATCTACACATGAATAAAGGTGAATTAGTCGATCGGGTAGCTGAAACAGCTAGCGTAACCAAAAAGCAAGCTGATACAGTATTGTCAGCGGCATTGGAAGCAATTATGGAAGCTGTGTCCAAAGGTGACAAAGTTACTTTGGTAGGATTTGGTTCCTTTGAACCCAGAAACCGTCAAAAACGCGAAGGTCGCAACCCTAGAACTGGCGAGAAACTGGAAATTCCCGCAACCAAGGTACCTGCATTCTCTGCTGGTAAATTATTCAAGGACAAAGTGTCCGAAAGCAAAGACGACTAATTTAACTGGATCCACATTCGGCAAGATCGTTTGAATAGACCACGACATGGGGGGAACCCAAGCTGGGCAGCGACCGTAGCGGGCTGTCCCCCCTCTCTGATTTTAGATTTCTCAGCGAGTATTAGTCCGTTAGGCCCTCCGCCTACGGCACTCGCTGCTATTAAGCTGCAAATAGCCGATCTCACCAACTATCCCTATCCCAATTATCCCGAACTCTGTCAAGCGATCGCCGATCATCACCAGATCGACGCTGATTGGGTACTCCCTGGCAATGGAGCGGCAGAACTATTGACTTGGGCTGCTTTAGAGTTTTCCAAGCTCAATGCCACGATCATTCCTACACCCGCCTTTGGGGACTATAGCCGATCGCTCCAAACCTTTGGCAGCCCCATCATCACTCGATCAATGATCATGCC
>JAJAYU010000225.1 GCA_026786125.1 Chamaesiphon sp. | reverse complement strand
GTTTATAATTTTCCTTCATTTCCGTCGCTAAATTGCCCCAGCCGACAACTTCGATCGTTGGATGCCGATCATCGGGACGATTTCCCGGTGGCGGTGCGAATTGAACAAACATATCTGCTACTGCCATCTGATTGTCAGGGGTGTAACGCAATTCGGGATTTTTGATAATCTCCGCCATCAAAATGCAACTATTCATTGGTTAGGTATGGGTTTGGTTGAAAATCTTGAATGTTGCACCAAGCAATATTCAAAAGGTATAGTTATATTTTAGTATACAAATACTGTTTTGTAACTAAGTCTGATGACGGTTCCAGTAGTTGTGAATCAGTAGTTTCTAGTCCTTTTGGCTGAAAGATACTTGAACTACTAGGGAGTATATTTACACGACTAATAAATTCGGTAACAAAAGAGTTAGCTGGCTGGTCATAAATAGCAGCGGGAGTGCCTATTTGTTCAATTCTTCCTTCGTTCATCACCACGATGGTATCAGCGACTTGCAGAGCTTCTGCTTGGTCGTGGGTGACAAAGATGGTGGTAACTTGAGATCGATCGTGAAGGCGACGTAACCAACCCCGCAAATCTTTACGGACTCGAACATCCAACGATCCAAAGGGTTCGTCAAGTAGTAGCACTTTTGGATCGATGGCTAAGGCTCTAGCGAGAGCTACTCGTTGGCATTGTCCACCAGAAAGTTGGGCCGGATATCGATCGCCAAAATCATTTAATTGAATTAGATCTAACAGTTCTTCTACCTTGGCTTGAATCTTGGCAATTGGTGTCGATCGAATCTCCAATCCAAAGCCAATATTTTGGCGAATAGTCAGATGTTTGAATAGGGCATAATCCTGAAATACAAAGCCAATATTTCGGGCTTGCACGCTCTGATTACTGGCATCTACTCCCGCCAGCCAAATCCGACCTCGATCAATCTTTTCTAGCCCAGATATTAATCTCAACAAAGTAGATTTGCCAGAGCCAGATGGCCCCAATAGGGCGACTAGTGAACCAGCGCGGATTTCGAGATTGACTCGATCAATAGCCTGGAACTTATTAAAGTATTTGGAGACATTTTCTAAGGCAATACCCACGGTTTTAAGGGAGACGGGGAACTATCAATTATCAATTATCAATTAATTCCCCAGCGGGGGCATCTAGCAACCACAATAGCTCACCTTGGGGTGTAATTCCTCGCGATGGGTAAGCAGTGATGTCCCCGGCTGGTGCGAATACTGCGGCTAGAGCTGGCTGTTTGCTGGCACCAGAGACGAGGAAGATTGTGCTTCGAGCCTGGTTGATCAGTGGGAACGTAAAAGTCAAACGGGGGTGTCCATCCTTGTCACCGACAGTTACTAGTTGATCGACTACCGATAAAGCTGCTGTGTGGGGGAATAAAGAGGCTGTATGCCCATCATCACCCATGCCTAGCAGTATGATGTCAAAAACTGGAATCGACCCAGGTTCTAGCCCAAAATGAGCGGTGATCTGGCGATCGTATTCAGATGCCGCTAGTTGAGGCTGGGATAAATCTGTCGGCATCGGATGGACATTTGCTGATGGAATTGGCACTAAATCGAGCCAGACTCGTCTAGCCATCCCATAGTTACTATCTGGATCACTAGCTGGAACATACCGTTCATCACCCCAAAAAATGTGGATTCGATCCCACGGCAGATCGGCAAGTGCAAGAGCGGCGTACAATGGTTGCGGAGTCGAACCACCAGAAAGGGCGATCGAACATGATTGACGTTCGGCTAGTGCAGTCCGCACCCGCTCAATGATCAGCGTGTAGGCAGTTTCTATCAATGTCTGTCGATCTGGACAAATGCGAACTTCCGGTATCATAAAAATCGCCATCACAGCTAAACTGAATGATTAGATTTTACCAAACATCAGGGGTTTAAACTCCCCGTTGGTGTAACATCTCTCGAAGGGCATCAACCAGTCGATCGTTACGATTGTTACTAAATGTCTATCTCAAACAAATTTTATTACCCCGTAATCCATCACCATTAATCTTAATATGCAACCTACCGTTAGTAGTTTTTTGACCCCACTTGCGCTAAAAACCGCCGGTGCTGTATTGATTCTATCGTCACTGATCGATCTGGTGTTTATGCTCGTGTTCCCGCCAGAAAACTTGGTACTAGATGGCGGTAGATGGTGGCTCTATGCTACCAGTCAATTAGTCGATCGAGGGCTGCTACCATTGGTAGGGATTGCATTTATGGTGACAGGCGACTGGATCAAAATTGTTTCCACTGAAGATGGTGGAGATCGTGGGAATATCTGGCGAATTGGTACTTTCGTGCTTGCCAGCCTGCTGGGACTGATTTTTGTGTTGATTATTCCGTTCCAACTAAGTGCCACCAATGATTTCAAAACCCAAGAGCTGGGCAAAATCAGTAAAGAGGTAACTCAAATCGAAGCAGGAATCAAAAATAATCTCAAACAAATTAACGCCCAAAGTAAGGATAAGCTCAAAGAACAGATTACCGAGATCGATAAAGAGCTAAAAGGTGGACAAATCCCCCCAGAGCGGCTCACCAATCTCCAGATTACCAAGTCTAAACTAGAATTGCTGCTCAATGATCCCAAGAAATTTGCGGCTGAATCAGAGCAAAATCTCCAGCAGCTCCAAAAGCAGAAGCAAAAAGTTGAAACTCAAGCTAGCGAACGGATGTTGAAAACTGGCGTTCGGACTAGTTTAGCAAGTTTCTTACTAGCAATTGCCTATATTACGATCGGTTGGACAGGTTTGAAGCGAGTACTTTAGATAGGGAATAGGGAATAGGGAATAGGGAATAGGAATTTGATATTCTCTCCGACACTCCCACTCCCTACCCACCTCCGCTAAACCTTTGTATAGTTATGAATAGACGCGCCTAACGTTGAAGTAATTATCCTAAAAGTCGGGGAATTTGTGTTCCAACATTTCAAGCAAGACTTAAAAAACGATCTAATTGCTGGGTTGCTGGTAGTGATTCCACTCGCTACGACGATCTGGCTGTCGATTAATGTGGCGACATGGGTGGTCAATTTTTTGACGACTATTCCCAAGCAGATCAATCCATTTGATGGGTTGCATCCAATTCTGGTGTCTGTACTGAACCTATTGGTAGGATTGACTGTGCCCTTGATGGCGATCTTGCTGATTGGACTGATGGTGCGGAATATTGCGGGTAAATGGCTGCTGGATGTAGGCGAACAGTTGCTGCAAGCAATTCCCCTCGCAGGAGCAGTTTACAAGACGCTCAAGCAGTTATTAGAGACTGTACTCAAGGATTCTGGTAATAAGTTTCGACGGGTAGTACTGATAGAATATCCGCGCCAAGGGATCTGGGCACTTGCTTTTGTGACTGGGACGACGGATAGTGAGATTCAGTCCAAAATGCCGCAAGGGATGTTGAATCTGTTTATTCCGACTACTCCCAACCCAACTACTGGTTGGTATGCGGTGGTTGCCGAGAAGGATGTACTGGATTTGGCGATGTCGATCGAGGATGCTTTTAAAGTAGTAATTTCGGGTGGGATTGTCAATCCTGGAAATCTAGCAGTAGCGGCTTTGAGTCAAAACTCATCGTCGATTGTCGAGCCTTTTGTCAATCCCGCTGTATCTAGTGTGATATCTACTCCTATTATCGATCGGGAGGATAATTTATAATTTTAAAGTCGATCGTTCATAATGGATCTTTATCTGCATATAGCCACCCAGATTCAAAACTTCTTTAAGTACGATCTAATTTCGCTCCCGTTATCAATGCAGGGGAAGATTATTCGGATCGAAGTCCCAATTCCTAAACTAGATCTATTACAGTGGCTAGGACAGCAAAAGTCAGATGTCAAGACTTATTGGTCCGATCGTCAAGGTCATTTTACCACGGCTGGGATCGGTACTCTAGATTTAATCGCTGGAGATAAATCGATCGATCATCGCACTATTTTTGAACAGCTCAGACAGCATTTATCACCGCTGTACCCTAAAGTCCGATACTATGGTGGGATTGGCTTTAACCAAGATAGATTGATCGATCCACACTGGGAATTATTTGGGAACTATCGATTTATTGTCCCGAAGTTTGAGATTTGTAGAGACGGCACAAATACCATTTTTGTCTGTAATTTTAACTGTGATTTTAGCTCAGAAAAATTGGATCTGATTTTAGCCGAACTAGCTCAAATTGACTTTGATCGAGTAGATACCATCACAACTTTACCATTACAACTCAAACGGATCGATACCCCAAATCAGATTGAGTGGAAACAAAATATTGATGTTGCCTTAGCTAAGTTTACTGAGTTAGGTTTAGATAAAATCGTCCTGGCTAGACGATCGATTCTCACATTTACTCACGATATTCAGCCGCAATTACTATTGCAATCTTTACAACCAAACAATTCTCACAGCTACCATTTTTGCTTCCAAATTAATCCTACCACTGCCTTTATTGGTACCTCACCCGAACGACTCTACTCTCGTCAAAATCAATTTTTACAAACCGAAGCAATTGCTGGAACTCGTCGGCGCGGTACATCACCTCAGCTCGATCTCCAATTGAGTGAAGATCTCCGCAACTCGCCCAAAGATCGCCACGAGCATCAATTAGTCGTCAATAACCTCCAAGCAATCTTAGCCGAACTCTGCGACTCAGTGACAATCGATCGAGAATTAACGATTCTCAAACTCCATAAAGTCCAGCACTTATACACCCAGTGTCATGGTACTTTGACAGCCGATCTCACCGATGCAGATATCTTGCCCAAACTCCATCCCACACCCGCTGTCGGGGGCTTTCCCCGCCCTCAAGCTCTCAAACTGATCCAAGAGCTAGAACCCTTTAAACGTGGCTGGTATGCAGCTCCAGTCGGCTGGGTTGGTTATGATGATGCGGAATTTGCTGTCGCTATTCGATCGGGTTTGATCGACAGGTCTCGGCTATTATTATTTGCAGGTGCTGGGATCGTGCGTGGCTCTCAGCCAGAGGAAGAATGGGCAGAAATCGAGAATAAAATTCGCCACTTTACTGACTTGTTTACAGTCTCAGCCGTATATTTCTAGTAGGGTGCATTACGGCAGCATAACGCACCACTATGTTTAGATGATTGTCCCGTTCGGAATAGTTGCGTTTTTGAGTACAACGACAATCCCACTGCGGATATAGTATCCGAGATCTTCCCGTTGAGCTTCTTGAACGTTTTCCTTGTTGATAATCATTACATCCGAACCGATGCGGGCATTTTTATCAATAATGGCGCGACGAATCGTCGAATTGGCACCGATACCGATGGGGATACCGCCATTTTCCGCTTGAGTTTTGCGTTCTGGTGCGGGTTCATAGAAGTCAGAACCCATAATTAGGGAGTCTTCAATCGTACAACCATCCATAATCCGGGCGCGAACACCTAAGACAGAATGGTGAATCCGACATTTTTTGATGATACAACCTTCGCCAATCATAGACTCAGTGACTTGAGCATCTAACAATTTGGTCGGTGGTAGATAGCGGGAACGAGTATAAATCGGTGCTTTCTCGTCGTAGAAGCTAAATGGCGGCGTTGGTTGTTGAGTCAGTGCCAGGTTAGCATCATAGAAAGACTCGATCGTTCCAATATCTTCCCAGTAGCCATCAAATAGGTATGCTTGAATATTGTGAGTAGCTGAAGCACCTGGAATGATTTCCTTCCCAAAATCGGTTTGCTCCAGAGATTTGTTGAGTAAGTCTACCAATACTTGCTTCTTGAAGACATAAATCCCCATCGATGCAATGTAAGGCTTTTCAGCGGCTTGTTCAGCGTTAAGACCCAGTTTAGTGGTGTCTACGCGCATACTTTGCAGTTCCGCACCTTTAGGCTTTTCACTAAATTCAACCACCCGTCCAGATGAATCGATTTTCATCAGTCCAAATTCAGACGCATTTTTCTCGCTGATTGGGACTACAGATAGTGTGATATCAGCATTCGTTTCACGGTGGCGTTGGACAAATAACCGATAATCCATCCGATAGAGATGATCACCAGACAGGATCACCACTTCATCCACATCCCAGTCTTCGATAATTGACAGATATTGACGAACAGCATCAGCAGTACCCTGGAACCAATCAGGACTATCCTTTGTTTGTTGCGCTGCCAACACTTCTACAAATCCATCACTAAATCCCGAAAAATTGTAGGCACGGGATAAGTGCCGATTCAAAGATGCAGAGTTAAATTGAGTCAGGACATAGATTTTGAAAATCTCGGAATTGATACAGTTGCTGACAGGAATATCAATCAGTCGATATTTACCTGCAAGGGGAACAGCAGGTTTTGCCCGTAACTTAGTCAGAGGGTACAACCTGGTTCCTGCACCACCACCAAGAATAATCGATAAAACTTTTTTCACAATAACCTCTTATAATAGCGATCCCACAAGGATCGATCGAGCTGCTGGGGGCTTAGATGGGATCTGCACCATTACCGCTCTAGCAATACCGATCTAGACAACCTCTATCATCTGATAACTTGGGTACATTAGGGTCAGTTTGATCGGTATTTTTTGCTACGTTATGGCTAGATCCACGAGTTCGTAGCATCCTGTGGTTGAACAAAGACCGGACTTTTCAGTTCGCGACAATATTCAAGATGATTGTGTATGGCGTTTTGTGAGGATTCTCCCGTGGGGAAATACAGGAAAGAATCCCCGTGATTTTAGATTTTGCTGAATTAAATGATTACGCCCTAGTTCTGATCGAAGGCTTATCTATGTGAATGATTGCCAATTAGCTAGTTTATTCGTCGCTAATAGTAGCTCGAATAACTGGACTTTTGAATGGCTTACGTTCTGCTTTTGGTTCAAATACGATTGGACAAGACCAATCCACATCCCACCATTTACAGTGCTGAACGATATCGTTAGGATCTGGGGCTAATCCCAGCAAGTCTTCACGAACTGTATCTAAAAAAGCACCAGTATTTACATCCATAAAGACAGTATTTAGCAATTTAAAGTGTTGCTTAATCTTGATCTTGTCACCGCTTAATGTATGGTAGACCCTACTTTCAAAAAATTTGTTTACCCTACCACCATCTCTAGACCATTGATTTGTACTACCAGATTTTACCCATTGGACAGTACCGTTGGCAAAATAAACTATCACCAGCTTAGGATCTTCTACTTTTCTTTCATTCATGGGGATTTTATCCAGTAATAAATTATCTTGAACGATCGTCTAGCCAGTCCAGGTTATGACCTGTGCTAATTCAGTGACTACAAACTGAATATCTACAAGCCAATGGCTTCAATGACCATAGTTTCTAACTTACAACACTATATTATATCCTGTTCACTCTGAAGAAAAAGCTGCTGGTAATCACAACTAGCTATTTAGCCTACCCTTAGGTCACTCGATCGATAGCAATAATAGGTTTTTGATCGCAAAATTTCCTATAATAAAGCAATTCTGAAGCAATTATTCTACCTGGTATTTCTGTGCTAGCAGCCCTCCTGTATGGTCGAGAAGATCTTCGGCTCGAAACTCTAGATACTCCCTCACCCGCTGATGGGGAGGTGGTAATCGAAGTAGCCGCCGCGACTACCTGCGGGACAGATCTCAAGGTCTGGCGGCGCGGTGGACACGCCAAGATGCTTAAGTTGCCCACTATCTTCGGACATGAAGCAACGGGGAAAATTATTTCGCTGGGAGCAGGTGTCACCGATTGGCACATCGGAGATCGAGTGGTGGCGAATAATTCAGCTCCTTGTCTAGATTGCTTCTTTTGTCAGCAACGTGAATACTCCCTCTGTGCCAATTTAACTTGGAATAACGGTACCTTCGCTCAATATCTCAAAATTCCGGCACCGATTGTTCAGCATAATCTCCTACATATTCCTGCCACTCTCGATTCAGAACTAGCCTCGATGACAGAACCTTTAGCATGTGTTTTACATGGGGTGGCACGAAGTGGGTTTACCCCTGATTCTAGAGTAGTCGTAATTGGCGATGGGGCGATCGGTTTGATGTTTGTAGCAGTGATGGCAAGTCAGTGTCAATCAGTGTGGCTATTTGGCGGTAATGATTCGCGGCTAGCTGTGGGCGAAAAGTTGGGAGCTGCGCGGACGTGGAATCATCATCAATTAGATATTCCTACTACTGTGCGAGATTTAACCCAGGGTTGGGGTGCAGATATTGTGATTGAAGCAACGGGCGTACCTAGTGTGTGGGAAACCGCGATCGCTTGTGGTCGTCCAGGTGCGACTATTAATCTGTTTGGCGGTTGTCCCAAGGATACGACGATTAGTGTCAATACAGATCGGCTGCACTATAGCGAACTTACGCTCAAGGGAGTCTTTCATAACACGCCTGAGTACGTCAAGTCAGCTCTAGCACTGCTGGCAAGTCAGCAAATCTCGTTTGAGCTATTAATTAGTGATCGTCGCCCTCTGACTGATTTAGCCCGAACTTTTGAAGATATGAAAAATCGTCAGGTGATTAAAGTGGCGATGATTCCGAATTAGGGGCGAGAATCTGTAGGGGCTGGTTTATGCTAGTAATCTTGGGTGTAACGACAACCTTTGTACAAACCCGCCCTAACCCACCAGTAACATTCGGATCGGCTGGATCAAGACACCTACCTATCCCGACAACAGATCCAATCTCTAAACTCGATTAACCGATCGATAAAATGGTTTTTTCACCACAGTAGCAGGGTGGAGCTTGCCGCGAATTTCAACTTCGACAACTTGCCCAATTTTGGCAAATTCACTTGGGATATAAGCTAGGGCGATCGCTTGTCCCAGAGTTGGGGACATAGTACCACTAGTGACCATCCCTGCTGGCTGACCGCTAATCACAATTGGGTAATCATGGCGGGCAATGTACCGTCCCTGCATATTTAGCCCCACTAGCTTGCGGCTGACTCCCGCTGCTTTTTGGCGTTCCAAGACATCTCGCCCGATAAAATCACCCTTGGTATCCAGATGGACGATCCAGCCCAATCCAGCTTCTAGGGGCGTAGTAGTATCGCTAATCTCTTGACCATACAAACACATCGCCGCTTCCAATCGGAGGGTATCTCGCGCCCCCAAGCCGCAAGGAGTAACTCCAGATGCCAATAGAGCGTCCCAGAGTTTAATTCCAATTTCTGGGGCAACCATTACTTCAAATCCATCCTCGCCAGTGTAACCAGTGCGGGCGATAAAAGCGGGGTTTTTAAAAATAAAAGCTCTGGAATGACCGAAATTGGTTATTTTTGAGAGGTCAATATCGACTAATGGTTGTAGATGTTTGACCGTTTCTGGCCCTTGGACAGCAATTAATGTTTGCTCGGCGGAGATATCTTGAAACTTGACGAGATTTAGATCCAGATGGGCTAATAACCAGTCTTTATCTTTATCTTTAGTACCTGCATTGACGATGAGTACCACATTTCCCGCGCCCTCTTGATAAACGATAATATCATCGACGATTCCCGCTTGGGGGTTTAGCAACACCGTGTACTGAGCTTGTCCAGGTTGGAGCCGACTGAGATCTGATGGGACTAGAACTTGCAATTGCTCGATCGCCCCTGCGCCTTGCAGGATAAACTTACCCATGTGGGAGATATCAAACATCCCCACTCGATCGCGAATAGCAGTATGTTCGGGGACAATGCCACTAAATTGGACGGGCATTTCCCAACCTGAAAAGCTAGTCATTCTGGCATTGAGAGCAATGGCTCGATCGTAAAGCGGAGTGCGTAAGGTGTTGGAGTCTGGTGCAGCCACTGATTTTATCTATTTGGTAAATGAGGAGTTATGGATTATCTTATCCTTTTCACCACCCAGTAATTTTACTCGATCGAGGTCATGACAACTTTAAAACTCATAGGAGAGTGTGTTCGTTGGGTTTTCTCTTTACAGAGACGCTACGCGAACGCTGTCGCTCTACCCAACTTACGAATTGTCTGCTATTTGACGATCGATCCAAAATCAGCCAATACCCGCGCATGATTACGAACTAATCCTAATAGATTTAATCGGTTGGTTTTGATCTCTGGATTGGAGTCCATTACCAATACACTATCTTCCCCATCAAAGAAGCTGCTAATCACGGGCGTAAGTTGCCCTAGAGCGTCGATTAACTGTTGATAGTTACGGGAGGCTTGAGCAGCTTTTGTTTGAGTTTCTAAGGCAATTAAACCATCGTAGACGGCTTGCTCTGAGGATTTTTGGAACAGAGTAGTTTGGACTACTTGGGTAGGTGCTAATTGTTGGGTATCGAGGTTGCCTTGAGCGGCTAATTTGCTCGATCGATTCACAGTTGCATAGATATTTTCCAAGGTACCGTTATCCCGAATCTGTTGGAGGAATAGGGTGCGTTCACGGGTATCGAGCAGGTCTGTTAGGGCGCGTTGAGTGTATTCTGGGTCGTTTTCACCTAAGACGGCATTGACGAGATCGTAGTCGATGTGGTGGTCTTCTTGGAGGAGATTTCGTAATCTTTGGATGAAGAAGTCTTGTAATTGTTGAGTGAGTTCGGTGGGATTTATTTGGGGGCGAATTTGTTGAAATTTGGTGACAATCTTAGTAATTAATTGTTCTAAATTGATGCCTAAGTTGGCATTCCAGGCGATATTAATAATTGCATTTGCGGCACGTCTGAGGGCGAAGGGATCGGATGATCCGGTGGGTAACATCCCTAAGCCAAAGATACATACTAATGTATCTAATCTGTCAGCAATGCCGACGATTTGTCCGGTGATGGTTTGGGGCAGACTATCTTCGGCATTACGCGGTAAATAATGTTCGACAATCGCCGTGGCGACTTCAGTTGATTCACCATTAGCGATCGCATATTTAGATCCGATGATTCCTTGAAGTTCGGGAAATTCTCCGACCATTTGAGTGACTAAATCGGCTTTACATAATAATGCCGCACGGGAGATATTTTGACACTGGGTGGGATTAAGATTTAATTGAGATGCGATCAAGTTAGCATTAGTGACGATCCGATCGACTTTCAATTTTACCGATCCTAACTCGGCTTGGAATGTGACTGTTTCTAATTTGGGAAGATAGTCGGCTAATGGTTGGGCTAAATCGGCATTGTAAAAATACTGTCCGTCGGCTAACCTGGCTCGCACGACTCGTCCATTTCCAGCCGCGATAATTTCGGATTTAGCCGGATCGCCATTGGAGATCGTGATAAAGTTGGGTAATAATTTCTGCTTGCTGGCATCGGTAAAGATCGGGAAATATCTTTGATGCGTCACCATCACTGTAGTGATTACTTCCGGTGGTAATGCCAGAAATTCATCATCAAATTTACCAACTACGGCGGTGGGATATTCGACTAGATTGATGACTTCGGCGAGTAAATCGGGATAAACTTCGGCAACCCCGCCCATCTTCGTCGCCGCAGCTTGAATCTGTTGCTGGATATCGGCTTTACGTTGATTTCGATCTACATTTACAAAGCCATCCGCCAAGGTTTTTAAATACTGGGCGGCTGAAACGACGGAAACTGGTGCGGGATGAAGGACGCGGTGAGTTTGGGAAATGCGATCGCTTTTAACGATATCCTCACCGTTGACGATCTCGATCGGTAAAATATCCTGATTCCATAATGCCACCAACCAGCGAATCGGACGGGGAAATTTCAACTCCCCATTCGCCCAGCGCATTAGACGTTTACCTTCCAATTTGAAAATCCACTGGGGGATTAACTCTGTCAAAATTTCTCTAGTATCTCGCCCTGCGATCGTTTTGGTGATAAAAATAAACTCACCCTTATCCGTCGGACGTAATTCCAAAGTTGCCACATCCACCCCTTGCTTCTTCGCAAATCCAATCGCCGCTGGAGTCGGTACACCATCCTTATACGCCGCCGCTGCTGGAGGGCCTTTGATTTCCTCCACCCGATCGACCTGGCGATCTGGTAAATTAGTGATAATCGCGGACAGACGGCGGGGCGTAGCATATATTTTCACCGCGCTAGTCAGAGCTTCAGCCGCCAAACTCGCCGGAATCATCTGCTCCCACTGCCGAATTGCGTCGCTGACAAACCCTGCGGGCAAATCTTCAGTACCGACTTCCAACAAAAAATCAGACATATCGAAAAATTAATAATTACAGTTAAAAATATAGATTTAATCCCTTCCCAGTGAAAAATTAGACATCTAGTGTGAATGGTGGATGGTGAATCAATACTATCTATTTCTCGGGTGGGAAGGGAGTAAGCGAAACTTGATCGAAGATCTACCAGTTTCTATTATCGATCGAACTGTGTTTAATTCTCCAAAATCCTAGCGGGGATAGCCGAATCTCACAACTAGCGATCGATCGAGAAAAGTATGTTCGGCGATACAATAGACATAGACATCGCTCTCCACCAACTTTTTATAGCCCCATGACCGTAGCTACACCGACTAAAATCCAGTATGAAGCCGTAATTGGGTTAGAGACACACTGTCAACTCAATACTGCTACCAAGATTTTTTGTAACTGTTCTACTGAGTTTGGTTCTGTACCCAACCACAATATTTGTCCCGTCTGCACGGCAATGCCTGGAGTCTTACCAGTCCTGAATGAGAAAGTGCTGGAATACGCCGTCAAAGCTGGATTGGCTCTAAATTGTCAGATTGCTGCCTATAGTAAATTCGATCGGAAGCAATATTTCTATCCTGACTTACCCAAGAACTATCAAATTACTCAATTCGATCTACCCATCGCTGAACATGGCTGGGTGGAAATCGAAATCCTCGATGATGCAGGCGTGCCTACCCGCAAGAAAATTGGGATCACGCGGATGCACATGGAAGAAGATGCAGGCAAGCTGGTACATGGTGGTAGCGACAGGTTAGCTGGTTCGAGCTATTCCCTCGTCGATTACAATCGAACTGGTGTACCTCTGTGTGAAATTGTGTCCGAGCCAGATCTTCGCAGCGGTGTAGAAGCTGCTGAATACGCTCAAGAAATTCGCCGGATCATCCGCTATCTTGGCGTTGGGGACGGCAATATGCAAGAAGGATCCCTCCGTTGCGATGTGAATATTTCGGTGCGCCCAGTGGGGCGGGAAGCCTTTGGGGTCAAGGTCGAAATCAAGAACATGAACTCGTTTAGTGCGATTCAACGGGCAATCGACTACGAGATTGAGCGACAAATTGCCGCGATTGGGAATAATGAGCCAATCGTTCAAGAAACTCGACTCTGGGAGGAAGGCACCCAACGCACGATTAGTATGCGGAGCAAGGAAGGTGCCAGCGATTATCGTTACTTCCCCGAACCCGATCTCACGCCGATGATTTTGGCAGATAGTCAAAAAGCAGCTTGGGGTGCAGAACTACCTGAATTACCCGTCCAAGAACGCCACCGCTATCAATCAGAACTAGGTTTATCACCCTATGATACTCGCGTCTTGACCGACGATCGATCTGTAGCTGAATATCTGGAAGCAGCGATCACCGCTGGTGCAGATATCAAACAAGCAGCTAACTGGGTGATGGGAGATATTACTGCCTATTTGAAAAATCAAAAAGTAGGTATCAAAGATATTGCCCTGACTCCAATTATTCTGGCTGAATTAATTGGCTTGATTGATAAGGGTACAATTAATGGCAAAATTGCCAAAGAAATTCTACCCGAATTGTTCGAGCATGGTGGCTCGGTTCAAGCGTTAGTTGACAGCAAAGGATTGACTTCAATTTCCGATCCGGCGGAACTAGAGAAAATTATCGATCAACTTCTAGCTGCCAATCCGAAGGAATTAGAGCAATACAAGGCTGGAAAAACTAAGCTATTAGGTTTCTTTGTCGGTCAAATGATGAAGCAAACTGGTGGACGTGCAGAGCCAAAGTTAGCCAATCAGATCTTGGCTAAAAAACTAAACGGCTAGAGTGGGAAATCCCCTTTTCACAGAGGATTTACATGCCAGAGATTTATAGAACCCATTTGAGATCTTCTGGCAGGGAGGGCGGGTTTATGCTAGAGATACCCAAAATTTACCAATAACTTCAGAATAAAACCCGTCCATCCCCACCAATAATCTAATCGCTCGGTTCCTGCTAGAAAGATTTTAAATGGGTTCTATAGAATGAATCAGAATATTCAAATTGGGTTGTCGATCGGTAATTCACGTTATCATTGGGCTTGGTTTCTAAACACTAAGCTCCAATCGAGTTGGGATACAGAATATTTAACGATCAATCGATTCTCGCAGTTATTCCCGATCAATCTCCAAGCAATAATTAAAACTGATCAACTCAAGCTAAATACAATCCCCATTTATCTAATTTCCGTCGTCTCCAATCAAACAGAAATTTGGCAAAAATCACCACAAGTCAAACAAATCATCCTAACTGATATTCCCTTACTTAATATTTATGCGACATTAGGAATCGATCGAGCATTAGCTGCATTCGGTGCAGGTGAGATTTATGGCTATCCGGTATTAGTGATTGATGGTGGTACAGCATTAACTATTACAGGCATCGATCAAAATCAGTGTCTCGTTGGTGGGGCAATTTTACCAGGATTGAGATTGCAATTACAGTCTTTAGCTACAGGTACAGCCGCATTACCAGCAGTAGAATTACCTCGACAATTGCCCCCACGGTGGAGTGACAATACACCAGAATCGATCGCCAGTGGGATCTTACATACGGTTAGTTCGGGAATTAGTGATTTTATCCAAGATTGGCAACGGTTATATCCACAAAGTCAGATCGTATTCACTGGTGGCGATGGAGCCGCTTTAATTAATTATCTACAGCCGAACTTATTAAATAATGTGAAATTAGATCGTGACTTATCATTTCATGGATTATCGGCAATTTTAGTCTAATTAATATCTCACCATAAATCTATTTCTTCTCGATCAATCTTAGTTTGAATCCGATCAATAAATCCTTGAATTGCTAGTGCAGTTTGAATATCAGATTCCTGTTTTAATGGCTCTTCAGTACTGAGTATGCTGATTTTGACTCAAACCGTTT
>JAJAYU010000224.1 GCA_026786125.1 Chamaesiphon sp. | reverse complement strand
GATTTGACCTCTTATTTTTGTTAACGATCGATCTTACCTGTCTAAAATATGCTCAATCCAAGCTTGCTGCTGTTGAAAATGAACGTTGTGGCTGCAATCTTGAATGATAGTAAGTGTCGCCACCGGACAGTTTCGATCTATTGCTTGACCGATCTCTACAAATTTACGATCGAGTGCTCCTACAATTAATGATATTGGCTGAGTGTGGGCTTTCAATTGATCGCCTAAATATGGCTGCATTCCTAAGCCTGCATATACCAAGGATTTAATCAAATTATCTGGCTGATTAGTCTCGATCCTGCGTTGAATCAGCTCATTAAAACCTGGATGACGATCAATCTCACTAAATATCGGTTGTCGATACCAATACCTCACAAAGTTGGGGAAAATATCTGTTTCTAATCGATCAATAATTTGCCAGTCCTGAATAATTCTTGCCTGTCGATCAATCTCACTATTTAAACCTGCTGATATCGATTCGAGGATCACTCGATCGAATCTAGCTGGAAACTCTAGAGCCAGATACAAGGCTAATCTGCCCCCAAATGAATAACCTGAGATCGAGCATCGATCTATATTCAGACTATCTAATAGCTGAATAGTCCCGATCGCTGTATTAATGAACCCATATCCAATATCTTCACCGACAACATCTGTTTTACCATGCCCAGGTAGATCGATCGCAATACAATAATATCTCGATTTCAATGATTCAATAATATCCGCATAATCATCACTACAACCCATCCAGCCATGTAAAAGTAATAGTGGGGGGAGAGTAGAATCACCGATCGTTTTAAAGTGCCAATTATACATATAGACTTGATTCACCATCCACCTCTATACTATCTGAAACATAGTATATAATACGTAACTTTTCGCTCAAAAAATAGCGATCGGGCAAAATAGCAATTCCCTAGCCTCTACCCCCTATCCCCTAGATTGCTACAATAAAAGGAGAATTGGAATAAAACCTCAAAGACCTCTACAACAACGGAAATATGGATATCAAAGCGATCGCTACATCTCGTCTAGACTGGACTGGAGATCTCTTGGCGATTGGGTTTTATGAGGATGCGGTCGAACTTACTGGCGATCTGGCCGAACTCAATACCAAATCTGGTGGTGCGATCGCCGCACTGATTGCTGAGATTGAATTCAAAGGTGCTAAATCCAGTACTGCGGTGACTCGGATTGGAGTGGATACGCCGATCAAGAAAGTTTTATTAGTGGGATTGGGCAAGGCTGAGAGCGGGAAATTGGACACCCTTCGGAGAGCTGGGGCAACGATCGCCCGCGTTGCCAAACGGGAAAAAGCGAGCACTCTGGGAATTAGCTTGCCCACCTGGAATGGAAACAGTCAGGCAACGGCGCAAGTAATTAGTGAAGGGTTGCTGCTAGCTTTACATCAGGACAATCGGTTCAAATCGGAAGTCGAACCAAAGCATCAACTTAAGTTAACAGAAGTTCATCTCTTAGATCTGGCTGGCAATGATTCAGCAATTTTGAAGGCGCAGGCGATCGCTAGTGGCACGATCTTGGCGCGGGAACTGGTTGCTGCTCCGGCAAATGTCGTCACACCCATGAGTCTAGCGGCAACTGCTGAAGAAATGGGTAAGGAATATGGCTTCGGAGTCAAAATTCTCGA
Source organism: Chamaesiphon sp. (assembly GCA_026786125.1). Taxonomy (GTDB): domain Bacteria; phylum Cyanobacteriota; class Cyanobacteriia; order Cyanobacteriales; family Chamaesiphonaceae; genus Chamaesiphon. The sequence goes on along the minus strand of JAJAYU010000224.1, from coordinate 3,405 downwards.
ACAGGCTGAATGCGAAGCACTGGGTATGGGCGCGTTTCTAGGTGTATCACTAGGCTCAGAGATGCCACCAAAATTCATCCACATGACTTATACACCCCCAGGTACACCGCGCCGGAAAATCGCGATTATTGGTAAGGGTTTGACCTTTGATTCTGGTGGTTTGAATATCAAGGGTGCAGGTAGTGGGATCGAGACCATGAAAATCGATATGGGCGGTGCTGCGGCCATGTTTGGGGCGGCTAAAGCGATCGGTCAAATCAAGCCCGATGTGGAAGTTCACTTCATTAGTGCAGCGACTGAAAACATGATCAGCGGTCGCGCCATGCACCCTGGGGATATCCTCACGGCTTCCAATGGCAAAACGATCGAAATCAATAACACCGATGCTGAGGGGCGATTAACTCTGGCTGATGCCTTGGTGTATACCGATAAATTGGGGCTGGATGCGATCGTCGATCTAGCTACGCTAACAGGTGCGTGTATTATTGCCCTGGGCGATGATATCTCTGGCTTGTGGAGTCCCGATCGGTCCCTCGCTGACGGCATCCTGGCAGCAGCAGAGCTAGCAGGTGAAAACTTCTGGCAAATGCCCCTCGCCGAAAAGTATTTTGATGGGATCAAATCACCGATCGCCGATCTCAAAAATACCGGCCCACGGGGTGGTGGTTCGATCACGGCTGCTCTATTCCTCAAACAGTTTGTCAAAGATACGCCCTGGGCGCATTTAGACATCGCTGGACCAGTCTGGAGCGATAAGGAACACGGCGTGAATAATGCTGGAGCAACGGGTCATCCAGTGCGGACACTAGTGAATTGGGTGTTGAGCTAGAGAAGGCCTCTTATATAGTACTTAATTATTAGAAAATGACTACAGCAGGAAATACAACAACGATCGCACTCCTAATTATCTCACTGGGTATTCTGGGTTGGGGTTATTATCGAAATCGAGACTTAGGCAGATTTGGGACGCTCTCATGGCTGCAATCAGCGGTGTTGATGATTCCGTGGCTGTTGAGCTTCGGAGCTTTGGTGGCTGGAGTGTACATCAATTTGGCTGGAATCCTGCTGCTGTTAGTAATTTCTAGTGGTTTATATATTTGGCTAGGCGGCAAAGTCCGTGTCGCAGCAGAAGATCCAGAAACAGCAGTCAAAATTGCCAATCGATTGGTAGAATTACGTGGTAAACAGGCGGTTAAGTCTGCTGAATTGAGTGGACAAGCGATCGCACTCGATCCAATGGCTCTCAACATGCCCGATCTAGATTTGAGTAGTGTCAAAAGCATTTTTGGGATTGATACTTTTTACGCCACAGAGACTTTAGCCTATCAACAAGGGGCGATTTTCAAAGGTAATTTACGCGGTGATGCTGCCCATGTGCATCAGCGATTGACGGAAAAACTATATGCCAAAGTTGGTGAAAAATATCGACTATTTCTCGTCCCCGATCCTGAAGATCGTCCGGTTGTAGTTGTATTGCCAAGTACCAACGATCCGCAACCTGCGACAGTAGGACAACAGATTTTAGGAGTTGTGATGTTGATTGCAACGATTGCTTCTAGTTTGGAAGCAATGAGTGTATTTTTAGGCTTTGATTTTTATGAACATACCGATCGGATTAGAGAGGTTTTACCCTTAGCATTAGGACTTTGGACAATTCTAATTGCCCATGAGATGGGACACCAAGTACTGGCCGAAATGCGCCATGTCAAAATTGGTTTACCCTTCTTTTTACCCACTGGACAAATTGGAGCATTTGGGGCAATTACTAGATTTGAATCTCTCGTACCCGATCGCAGTGTCTTATTTGACGTTGCTTTAGCTGGCCCTGTTGCTGGTGGTTTATTATCGCTATTAATGCTACTAGTTGGTCTATTTCTATCCCATCCTGGTGGCGGATTGGAGATTCCATCACAATTTTTCCAAGGTTCATTACTGGTTGGATCGATCGCCAAACTTGTCTTGGGCGCAACAATTAGTCAAGCTACAATCTCAATTCATCCACTGGTAATTATCGGTTGGTTGGGATTGGTTATCAATGCGCTCAATCTGATGCCAGCCGGACAATTGGATGGGGGTAGAATCGTCCAAGCAATCTATGGTAGAAAGACGGCACAACGGAGCACTTTAATTACCTTAGTGATTTTAGGACTTGTCGCATTTTTCAATCCAGCGAATCTAGTGATTCTCTATTGGTTGATTTTAGTTGGTTTCTTGCAACGATCGTTAGAACGTCCCAGCCTAGATGAAATCACTGAACCTAACGATCTTCGCGCGGCATTGGGTTTGATTGCCCTATTTATGATGGCAGCTATTATCATTCCGTTTAGTCCAGAATTGGCAGGAAAATTCGGAATTGGGATTTAATCGTAGGGTGTGTTACTCCGCCAGCATAATGCACCTACTAACTAACGTTTAAATGTTACAATTAATTCAGACCAACTTATTCGATCGACTATCGATCTCAATGATTATGGAAGGCTTTTTATTGGTAGTTGTAGCCGGAATTGCTGCTACGATATTCAAAACGAGCGTGAGAGTTGATCGAGAATACGAGCGTGGTGTAATGTTTAGGTTGGGACGCTTCCAAAAAATTCAAGGCCCAGGACTATATTTTACAATCCCGATTATCGATCAGAAGGTTCAGGTAGATGTTCGGACAAAGACGGTAGATATCGCGCCTCAGGAAGCCGTCACTGCGGATAGTGTGACGATCAAAATTAATGCGGTGCTTTACTATCGAATCATCGATCCGATGAAAGCAATTAGTCGGGTCGAAAATTATCAGATGGCTGTATATCAGGCTTCGATGACTACCTTGCGAAATATTGTCGGGCAACATAGCCTCGATGACATGCTCCAAGGGCGTGACAAAATCAATGCTAAAGTCCAAGAAATCGTCGATGAAATTACCGAGCCGTGGGGTGTCGAGATCGAACGAGTCGAACTCAAAGATGTCGAGATTCCCTTGTCCATGCAACGTGCGATGGCTAAAGAAGCTGAAGCCGCTAGAGAAAAACGGGCGCGACTAATTAAAGCTGAAGCCGAACAAGAAGCATCCAAGCTGCTCTCGGATGCCGCACAACAGATGATGCAAAATCCCGCCGCATTAGAATTGCGCCGACTGCAAATGTTGACCGAAATTGGCGCGGAAAATAACACCACTACCCTAGTGATGATTCCATCCGATCTGATCAGTCTTGCCAAGGAATGGACTACTGCTGCTCACAATACTAATGTCGCTACTCTGGCGGCAAATACCGTTGTACCGACAGAGCGACTCAATCCTAGTTCAACTCCACAACTTGATTTACCAGCACCAGCCGATGCTATTCCCCAACAATTAGCGAGTGCTCAAGATTAATTGATAATTGATAATTGATAATTGATAATTGATAGATCTGTAGG
>JAJAYU010000223.1 GCA_026786125.1 Chamaesiphon sp. | reverse complement strand
GCTACAACCAGCGCAGCCTCAAACCCGAATATCAACGCATAACTTTCGCCCTCTTCGGTGTCGCCACCCCTTCCGAGTTAATTACCAATACCCAGAGTACCCCCTTCAATATCGGTCAATCCATTCAACTAGAAGGCTTCAAAGAGCACGAAGCCCAACCATTACTACAAGGATTGGCAGAACGAGTTACCAACCCCCAAACCGTACTCAAAGCAGTCCTAGCCTGGACGAACGGACAACCATTCCTCACCCAAAAGCTCTGTAAGCTAATTCGCAATACTTCTGCTCCCATTCCTCCCAACGGTGAAGCCCAGTGGATCGAGCATTTAGTACAAACGCAGATCGTCGATAATTGGGAATCCCAGGACGAACCAGAACACCTAAGAACTATCCGCGATCGCATTACCAAAAGTCAACAAGCTCCGCAACTGCTCGCACTCTATCAACGAGTCTGGGAACAGTCAGAAGTTGCGATCGCCAATACTCACATCGAACGGGAACTGCTATTGTCAGGGATTGTCATCAAATACCAGAGTACGCTCATGGTTCAAAATCGAATTTATGCCTCGATATTTAATCGTGATTGGATCGATCGACATAGCTAGAGTATTTGTCGATCGTACATAATTACGGGGTGTAGTCAGGATCGTGATGAAATAGTGCAACCGACGATCGCCAAAATTAGTGGATCGATCGGTTAGATCCCAAAATGAGTGGTTTCTTTAGCCAGATTCATGAAAAAAAGAACTCAATACTGGACATGTCATCTCAACTAGAGCTTTAAGCTCACGGAAAACTAATTTACCGTGCGCTAAACTAGAAAGCAATTACCCTAGCTCGGAGCCTCTGATGAGACAGGATTTGCCCACCCAGATTTTCACCAATCCCCCATCGCCGCTCTCCAGTGTTGAGGCACAAAAGCTGTGGTTGGAATTCCTGCAACTGAAAATCTCACCCAACACCCAACATACTTACGCTAAAGCAATTGCTGATTTTTACCAGAGAATCTACAGTTGCAGCGTCTCGCCACAAGCTTTAGGTCGATTTCTAGCTCTTGCACAAAACGAAGCAGTCTATCAGGTTTGCTACTATCGTTCCCTACTCATCGCCGCAAAATTAGCTCCGAGCACGATTAATACGCGATTATCCGCACTCAAGTCTTTAGTCAAATACGCCCATCAGTTAGGACAATGCAACTTCAACTTGAGCGACGTAACAGGGTTGAAAGTTGACGGTTATCGAGATACCGCAGGCATTGCCCCTCAAGGATTCCATGACATCATTAGTTTACCCCTTCGAGCCACAGTCAAAGGCAGCCGCGATTATGCCATCCTCAGACTCCTCTGGGATAACGCCTTGAAACGGGGTGAAATCTCTAACTTGAATGTTGAAGATTTCGTTATCGTTGGTAAAGCCTCTGCTGCCTCTGAAGCCTCTATGAAAGAAGAGAATCCGGTGTGGAAACTAACGATCGTGGGCAACAGAAAAATCCAGCACAATCTCATCGCTCTAGCTCCACCTACCACAAGCGCGATTGTCGATTGGTTGGATCTCAGAGGCAATTGTCAGCCTTTAGATCCACTCTTTATCAGCTTAGACCATCGCAGCAAAGGACATCGATTAGATGGCAGCAGTATTTATCGGTTAGTCCGAAAGTTTAGTGAAGCAGCAGGGATTGACAAGGTAGTCTCCCCTCACCAAGTCAGACACAGTGCGATTACAGCGTATCTCGATGCTAGTGAACGGAATGTTCGTGGCGCACAAGGATTAAGCCGTCTTACCAACCTGAACATTCTCTCCCGTTATGAAGATAATCGGCAGCAATATCAAGAACAAGCTTCTAATATTTTGGCCGATCTAGTCTAGATTTACCCCGCTCTGTGAATATCATCTGACTTTTCCACCTACTCAAATCGGGGTGGATCTGTTGGATTTTAGAGCGAAAACCTCAAAATTCAGAAATCACCTCTAACCCCGATCTACTATACATTCTGGCAAAAGCACATACCGCTAATACCTGTTAGCGGTATATTTAAAGAACAGACTAAATCCCCCAAAATTTCCCAGCAATAAACTTGCCAGATCTGAATTATTAAAACCTATGGAATTTATGACAACCTAATTACCTGCGTACATCTTGCTAAATTCAATGGAGCAACCCACTAGTACTACCACCAGCACACCAACATTCGTCCTCGATGCCAATGCCTTAATTTCAGCATTTACCAGTTTTATCCAATTCGATGTCGCATCCGGCGGTGCCAGTGGCGAAACCATCCGCACTTATTGGTGCGAAGCAAAACAGTACTTGCTCTGGTGTGAAGTCAATCAACTCCAACCCCTGGATGTGACACGGGATGCGATTAAAATCTACCGCCACCATTTAGTCCAACAGCAATACAAACCTGCCACCATTGCCCTCAAATTAGTCGCTGTGAGCCGGATGTACGATGCGGCGATGGAATATGGATTGCTTTCACATAACCCCGTCTGGGGGGTCAAAGCACCCAAACAACGGGGCGATCCGGCTGACTCGATTACTTATTTGACTGCTAGTGAGGCGGAAAGCTTACTTCAGGCTCCACTGGCTAAATCTACTCCCCTCAAAATCCTCCGCGACCGTTTCTTGTTGGGGTTGATGACCCTCGAAGGGGTCAGGTCGATGGAAGTCTACAAGGCGAATGTAGGGGATATTCGCCGCGATCCAACTGGGGTGGGGATTACGGTCATGAGTAAGCGACAACAACGGGTGGTGCCACTGATTCCCGACTTGGTGGATGTACTCGATCGTTATTTACTCGCCCGCAGAAGTGCTAAATTTAGTACTGCTGCTGCTACGCCGTTATTTATCAACGTCCATCATCCGCGCCATCAGATCGACCCAGACCGCGAGGATCGTCGTCTGTCGCGGCGGGGAATTCGATTTATTGTCGATAGCTATCTCACTGCTCTGAACCTCAAACATGGGGATGGACGGACTTTATCCGCCCATTCCTTGCGGCATACTGCGGGGACTTTAGCGATTCAGAATGGGGCATCTTTGCGGCAAGTCCAGGATTTATTGGGTCATGCCGATCCCAAAACTACGGCAATTTATACTCATATTGGAGATCGGTGGGTGAATAATCCGGCTCTGAAGTTGGGGATT
>JAJAYU010000222.1 GCA_026786125.1 Chamaesiphon sp. | reverse complement strand
GGGGGGGGGGGTTGGGGGCCACTCCTCCAACAAGAAATCGATGATTCTATCATTAAGCTACATGACTAGATTTCAATTTCTAGATTTGTTAAATCAGTTAAACGTGAGGACTAATGTCTAATACCCAATACCATGCCTAATAGTAACCCAAAACCGATCCAAACATTTTCGCGAAACATTTGGGGGTAGAAAGAGGGTGGAATGGTTGGTTTCTTGAGCCGGAGATATTGCCATAGCCAGCAGCCAGCCGACATTCCTAATGTCAGCCAAAAGATTGAACCTAACTGCATAATTGTGCCAACATAACCGAGCAAGCCAACTGTGATGGCGTAGCAAATTGCCGTTGCTTCTGCCACATACTTACCAAAAAATAGCGCGCTAGATTTAACGCCAATCCTGCGGTCATCCTCACGATCTGACATGGCATATACAGTATCAAATCCCAGCGTCCAAAAGATCGTCGCCCCCCACAAATACCAAGTTGGTGTCGCAATAGTCGCCGTCACCATCGACCAACTAATCAATACTGCGAAGCCCCAAGCGAGCGATAGTACTAGTTGCGGCACTGGAAATACTCGTTTTGCCCCAGGATAGAGCAGAATCACTGGCACAGCGGCTACACACAGCCAGAAAGTCAATGGATTGAGATAAATAGCCAGAATTGCGGCACAAATCAGCGAGACAATTAGCACCCCAATTCCAGTGGCGATCGATAGGGACTTGGCGGCTAATGGTCGATTTTTGGTACGCTCTACATGGGGGTCGATATTTCGATCCCACAAGTCATTGACGACACAGCCCGCAGCACTAGTTGCTAGTGTGCCCAAAATAATCACACCCAGCAATGGTAACGGTGGATTGCCCTTAGCCGCCAAACACAACCCCCACAATGCGGGAATCATCAAAATTAATCTGCCTGCGGGCTTATCCCACCGCAGCAGCCGGAAGATCGTTAGCCAAATTGGTTCGGTTGGAGGAATGGTTGTCATAGGATTTCAGTTCGGCTCCGCTCACTGAGCGAAGTTAGAAGTTAGGCTTAAAAAAATAACTATTCACTATCTACTATCCCCTATTCTCTATCCCCTATCCCCTAAATTAAAATTGCGAAATATCAAAAAATACGCCCTGACCTCGATCGAGTTGCGTATAATCTTTACATAAAGCTTTTTTTATTAAATACTTTTCACCAATCTTTCAAACACCTAAAATTTCTTTAACATGCCGCGAATACTAGTCGTCGATGATGATGCAGCGATCGCTGAAATAGTCTGTATTAACCTCGAAATGGCTGGCTATGATGTAAATCAAGCACCTGATGGCCTTCAAGGACAGGCAATGGCGATCCAAATTCAGCCAGATCTGATTGTATTGGATCTGATGCTACCAAAAGTTGATGGTTATACAGTCTGTCAGAGGTTGCGTCGGGATGATCGGACATCAGATATTCCGGTGCTAATGCTGACAGCTCTAAGTCAGACGCAAAACAAGGTAGAAGGGTTTAATGCTGGGGCAGATGACTATCTCACCAAACCATTTGAAATCGAGGAGCTGCTAGCCCGTGTCAGGGCACTCCTGCGGCGAACGGATCGAATCCCCCAAGCTGCTAAACATAGCGAAATTCTCAGTTATGGCGAACTGACAATGGTTCCAGAGAGATTTGAGGCGATTTGGCGGACAGCAACGATCAAGCTCACCCACCTCGAATTTGAATTATTGCATTGTCTGCTTCAGCGACATGGGCAGACAGTATCGCCGAGCGAAATTCTCAAAGAAGTTTGGGGTTACGATCCAAATGACGATATTGAGACGATTCGGGTACATATTCGGCACCTGAGAACCAAGATGGAACCAGATCCACGTCGTCCCAAGTATATCAAAACAATTTACGGCGCGGGGTATTGCCTGGAGCTACAAAACGATCGAGAAGAGGAGAAAAAATCAGCTTGAGAATGTAGTAAGAATCAGGTTTTAAATTGAAGATCGATCTGGCGTGTTAATTCTTCGATATGTGTCGAATTATCTAGATTAACATCCGCTAGAGCGATCTTATCAGCCAGAGGCATTTGACTATCAATGCGGATTTCTACCGCTGCTCGATTGATCGGATCCCTCCCCATCACGCGGTTTAATTGGTTCGTTTGATCGCAACTTACTACCCAAATCTCCGTTGTGAGATCGGTCATTTTTGCTTCAAATAGTAAGGGAATTGCAAGTACTGCAACACCCTCTGGTTCAAGCTGACTAATTTCTGTCTCAAAGCAATTTCTTACATAGGGATGGATTTGGGACTCTAACCACTGACGTTCATTTACATCCTTAAAAATAATTTCTCCGAGCCGAACCCGATCGAGTGTCCCATCTGGTTGTAAAATATCAGCACTATATCTTTGGCTAATTGCTTGTAAAATTGGCGAATCGATCGCTACAGCCGATCGAGCATAGATATCCGCATCCCAAACTGGTAAGTTATACCTTGTCTGTAAATAGTTGGTAGCAGTACTTTTTCCAGTACCAATTCCACCTGTGATTCCAATTAAACGCATTTAAATTAGTTGATAATTGATAGTTGATAGCTAAATTAGTAATTATATTTCAGGGATGATAGCTTGGAAAATACTAAAAATCGAGATGCTTGGGAAATAATTCAGACGTTTAATTCACAACGCGATCGAGATACTTTAGTGCAGAAGTATGTCAAGATGCGGAAGAATACTTTTGTTTTTTTCAGAGGCACCTGCCATCTATTCTATCGCGATTTACCGTCAGATTCGATTTTAAACGTAGCTCCAATTGTGTGGATTTGTGGCGATCTACATTTAGAAAATTTTGGTGCTTATAAAGGGGATAATCGCCAGATCTATTTTGGGATTGATGATTTTGATGAAGGTGTCCTTGCTCCCTGTACTTGGGATATTACCCGATTATTGACTAGCATTTATTTAGCCGTAGATAGTTTATCTTTTCAGCAATCTGATGCTGAAAACCTAGTTCGACGTTATCTCGATGTTTATACAACTACTCTTAGTGTTGACAGCATTGGCGAAATTATCGAGGCAAATGTTAATGGGATTGTCGCCGAACTGCTGGATGATTTAGATTGCCGCAAACGGAGTGATTTCTTGGATCAAAGAACTGAATTAATTGATGGTTATCGTCATCTGAAAATTGATGACGAGAAAATATTAGCGATTAGTCAAGATAGATATCAAGGAGTGGTGCGATCGATCGAACTGTGGGCAACCAGCCAAGCAAATCCAGACTTTTTCGAGGTTTTAGATGTGGGATTTAGAGTTGCAGGTACGGGGAGTTTAGGACTCGATCGATATCTGATTTTAGTTACAGGTAAAGGTTCACCAGATCGTAACTATTTACTCGACTTCAAACAACAGTTAGGTTCTAGTCTATACCCATATGTCCCAATCGAGCAGCCTCAGTGGAAAAATTCAGCAACGCGGGTAATTAAGATCCAGCAATTAGTCCAGTCAGCACCACCAGCACTATTAGCGGCGATTGACTTTAACGGTGGCAGTTATTCACTCCGAGAACTTCAGCCTACTCAGGATAAAATTACCCTAAAAGCTGGTAAGATTAGTCTTGCTCAATTAGAGAAATTAATTGACACAATGGCTCAAGTTACCGCTTTTGCACATCTAAATAGTAGCGGTAAATTAGGAGCTACAGCACAACAAGACCTGATTGATTTTGGCAATAGATTGGACTGGCAAAAAGAGGTGTTGATTTATACTAGCAACTACGCGCAACAGGTGAAACAAGATTATCGAGATTTTTGTCAAGCTACTCAAGATTTATAATTAATTTAAGTTAAGCGTGAAATATTCTAGATTATTAATTGGGCTTGGATTGATCTTTTTGACAGGTTGTACTCAGACTAAAAATACTGCTTCACTACCACCAGAAACACCTTCGCCGATCTTCGCCGTACCGACAATTTCACCGCCACCAATTACACCTAAGTCGATCCTACCAATCCCATCACCAGTAGTTCCAATTCCTGGGGTGACACCGCTGCCTGTGCCACCACTGCCAGCCCAAGTCGGTGATTATCAAGTAATTGATGAGCTAAAACAACCTCAATTTATGGCTCAGAGTAGTGATATTCTCCGAGCGGCAAGTCTGCCAAACAGTAGGGTGAAATTTAATCCGGCAGACTTGCTAGTAGTTTTGAATAGTACCCGCAAGTACTTTAAGAATCGATTAGATGAGGATCGAGATCTTCAGCGGGAGGGGATATTAGGTACTCAAGGGGTAAAAGTCACAGATATTATCAAAACTTTGGACTTTATGGTGTTGACATTACAACAAGATATTAAGGCGAAAAGATCGATTCGGTTGCAAGATCCCAAGTTTTTAAATACCAACTTTCGATCGATCCAATGGACAGCATTTAATCCCACCGCTAAGGATGAGAAACGGGTACGGATGACTAAGTATGCAGTATTTACCCATCCTGGTTCCCGCACGCCGACGAAGGAGTTTACGGCGGGGTTGTATGCGCTCAAGCCAGATACTGATGATACATTGCGATTCAAATATACCAAGCAAGATGTATTGACAAATATTTATGAGCCGCAAGGTAAAGAATTTGGAGCAGTCGAACCTCTAGCTTATCTCGATCGAGAGGGGTTAGAATCAGCCTTAATGGAAGGGACTGTATTAATTAAATTTACTGACGGTACTTCTGAATTTTTTAATGTCGATCGAAATAATAATATTCCCTATATTAAAGATTTAAAACCTACTGAACAAAAACGCTACTGGTACTTTAGACCCGTGAACGCGATCAAGGGCTATGGCGGCACAATTCAGACCAAAATCTCTCTCAAACCAGGGGTAACTTTTGCAGGTGATGTCTTAAATATTGGACTGGGTAGAATTGTGGTGAGGGAAAATTTAGTTGGTGGTAAACCACAGTTGCATATGGGCATTATAGCTGATACTGGCGGGGCATTTTTACCCAATTTACATCAATTAGATTTTCTAGCGGGGGTGTTTAAAAGTAAGGAAGAATTTGCTGAATATACACGCAAATTACCAGAATATACTAAGGCATATATTCTGGTGAAACGTTGATAGTTGAGAGGAGACAACCCAACATACTCAACCAAAGTTTCGTTAAAGATCCTCTACTTTTCTAGCTAGCCTAGATTGGGTCACTCAAATGGTAAGTATAGTAAGTAAATGGCTTTAGCGCAGTTGGATTTGCATGGCAGATGGTGGGTACGGCAATGCCAAGTTTGGCTGGGCGTGTCGTGCGCCGCTGTTCTCTACTAATTTGCTGCTTGAAGCAGACGAAATCGTCGAACTGTTCGTCAGTCACTGGAGTCTTTTTCAAGTTATCTCGGCTCGACCCAGGTAAAGCGGAAGGTAACACCGCGCGCTGAAGATCTCGCAGAATCTTCAGCGCGCTCGACGATCTCAATCTCGCCCTCTTGATTTTCCACTATACGTTTGACGATCGACAGTCCGATGCCAGTATTATTCTTGTCTTTGGTAGACAAGGTTTGAAAAATATCAAAGATTCGCTCGCGGCTCTCGGCTGGGATGCCAGCACCATCATCAGCTACGGTGAATTCCCACACATTGCCCAGCGGTCTAGCGGTGACTCGGATCGTGCCCTTAGGACGATCGTGATGTTTGTAGGCATTGCCGATCAGATTTGCCAAGACACGTCCCAACAGAAGGCGATTGGTAGTAATCGGCGGTAAATGAGACGGGAGATCGAGTTTAAAAGTGTCAGGAATATTTAGCGAATCGACGACCTCAGCTAATAAATCCTCAACGGCAAAGTTTTCCAGACTCGATGGCAGATTGCCCAACCGTGCATAGTCGAGTAGACCATTAATCATCGCTTCCATCCGATAGACGCGCGAGCGCAGTAATTCGAGATTGGCTTGGGTATCGGGATCGATGTCCGTTAAGTCATCTTCGATCCATTGCGCGAGGTTGGCAATCCCGCGTAATGGCGCTTTGAGATCGTGGGAGACAATATAGCTAAATCGATCTAACTCTTGATTGCGCTGCTCGGCAAGAGCGTTAGCTCGCAGGAGTTCGAGGGCTTGAGTATCCAGTTCGGCTTGGGATTGCTTGCGATCGGTGATGTCGCTAAGAACCCCAGCCATCCGCACTGGTCGTTGGTCGCGATCGCGATAAAATCTCCCAAATCCTGACAGCCACCGCCAGCTTCCATCCGAGCGAACGACGCGATACTCCGCAGCATAGTCGGCGTATGTTGTCTTGGCAACTTCGAGCGCCGCTAACACGCCAGCTAGATCGTCAGGATGGACGCGCCCCTCCCAGTCATGATAGGTATAAGTAGCGGCACCAGGATCGTCCAGCAACACGACACAATAATCATTCCAGGCAATCTCATCCGTCAGCAGATTCCAGTCCCAAGTTCCCAGCCGTGCAGCATCGATCGAGAGATTCAGCCGCTCTGCCAAATCCTTTGCTTGCAGTGTGGTATCGACCAATTCTTGCGTCCGCTGTGCCACCTTGGCTTCGAGTTCCTCATTTAGCTGCTGGATCTGTGCCTCGACAACCAATCGCGCTTGGATTTGCTGTTGGAGTTCGAGATTGGCTGCTGCCAACTGCGCCGGACTTGGTATTGCTAGTGCTTGCGGGATCAGTCGCACGAGGACAAACGCTGTATAGGCAGAAACGATCGCGGTCATTGCTTTGACCGCTCCAGAGAGCCAATACACAGGATACCACAG
>JAJAYU010000221.1 GCA_026786125.1 Chamaesiphon sp. | reverse complement strand
ATCCTAAATAACTACAGCCTAATACTTAGTTCGCGACTCCATCACTCATTACCGATCGACTATTGCCACTACACCATAATTGCCAGAGATAAAATTCCACCCGATCGAGTAATTGAGTTATAAATATGCCTTGATTGCTATCTGGATCTGTGGCAAGCCAGTAACCAGTCAATCCGATTTCGACTCGATCTAGATCGCAGCGATTGGCTGTGACAGTTGTTATACCGTGACGATGAAGATAAAAATTAACGGCGGTAGCTTCACAAATCGTTGCTGGCAACAGAAAGCTTGCCGTTTCAGAACTGAGGAAAATTACTTCACCAGTGCTATTCGAGAATAAAAGTCGCTGCTCGACCCAATCTTCCAAATCAGCAGTTAATAGTTCGATGTGTAGATCGGTTTCCGTATAAATTAACTTCAACATGGGTCTTCACCTCAACTTATGAGAACCTTTGGATTTAGGCTATTTCATAATATATGGCTCATCGATCGAGCTGTCAGTAGGAAAAAGTAGGTTGTTTCGATAAAGTTTTGTGATGTCGATTGTTCGTTGGCGTTGGCGGAGCCTTTGCCTGTGCTTAGTCATCAACCGCCCGTAGATAAATCACGGGCTACCCAAACTAAGTCCACTTAAGTGGACTTTAGCTATTAGCCCGCACTTTAGTCGCGGGTGGCGAGTGACTAAGCACCAAGGTTTTAGCATTTTTCTTTTCTTGCATGAAACCACCCAGCCACCTCAGCGATAGCTATGGTCAAGGAAAATCTCGATCTTATTTAATTCTCAATCCTTAGTAATCGCACCCAATGTTTGGAGGGTTGCTAATTGGGCAGGGGTGAGTCCAGTAGCTCCGGTGATGTTCATGTCTTCGTAGACTCGTTGGGGTCGTAATACTTTTAGGCATTCCCAAGTTTCGGTATCCCACAGGCGAATTGTTTCATCGTGGCTACAGCTTGCTAATAATCGCCGCTGTGGGTCGGGATGGTATACGACGAAATTCACTAAGTCGGTATGACCTGTCAGGGTTCTGACACATTCTCCCGTGGCTATATGCCAGATGCGGACGGTGGCATCTTTACTTGAACTCACTAGGTACGCTCCATCGGGGCTAAATGCGACTCCAGTAACGCAGGCTGTATGTCCGCTCAAGACATAGAGGCATTCACCTGTATGAATCTGCCAAACGCGGATCGATTTGTCTTCACTGCCACTTGCGAGTAAGTCACCTTGCGGATGAAAAGTTACTGTCCAGTTTTGACTTGTATGTCCTTGCAGCGTCCGATAACATTCTCTAGTTTCCACATCCCAAATTTGAATATCCGGCTCATGACAGGCACTGGCGATCCACCGTCCCGTCGAATGGAACGCTAAATCGACAACCTTGATATCACCTAATTGGAATGGATCGAACTGTCGCAACAACTCACCAGTCTGATAGTTCCAAAAGCAGATGCCAATCGCTGGGCCACCGCTAGCTAAGATTTCCCCATGAGGATGAAAAGCAACAGTTAGAATAAATACCGGACTAGTTTGCAGTAGTTGTGGATCTGCTTTTAATCTGGAATTATGAGCAATATCCCAGAGTTTGACAGCACCATCCATTCCACAACTAGCTAATGATTCACCTTTAGGTGAAAAAGCTATTTGCCAAACCGCCATCTGATGAGCTAGAGTCGAACTCAAACAGCGATCGGTGTCGAGATCCCACAAGCAAATGTTCAGGTTTTCACTACTGCTAGCTAACAGATTGCGTTGAGGGTGAAAAGCTACTGCCCGAACTGCTTTTGGAATGCTGCGTAGGGTTTTCCAGCATTGTCCAGACTCAACATCCCAGAATTTCAACACACCACTGATATCGCTACTAACTAAAGTTTTGCCTCTAGAATCTAACGCGATCGACCAGAGATTATTTTGATGTCCGGGGAGAATCTTGGTACAGTGCCAATCATCGGTATCTGCTTGTTCCCAAATTCGCACCGTCATGTCCTGACTACCGCTGATAATTTGCGCTCCATTCGGACTAAATAGTGCTGTAACAACCACCCTAGAGTGTGATTGCAGCGTGTGGACACAACAACTAGATTTGATGTCCCAAACTTTAATTGATGTATCGAAGCCACTACTAACTAATTGAGTACCCAGCGCATTAAAAGCCACAGAGAAAATAGGTTGTGTATGTCCGATGAATGTATCGATACATTCATTTGTAGCTAAATCCCACAACTTAATTGTTGCATCGAAACTACCACTTGCAAGTAGCTGTCCATTTGGTTGAAATATCACATTCATTACGACTGAATTGTGTCCGGTAAGCGTGTTCAAGAGTTTACCTGTTGCCAACTCCCAAAGAAAAATACTGCCACATTCACTAGCACTCGCTAAAATTTTGCCATCATTACTTAATGCAATCCGATAGATAGGTGCTGATGATTGCCAACATTGTAAGCATTTACCAGTTTTCAGATCCCAGACTTTGATGTATCGATCAAAACTAGAACTAATCAATCTGTTACTATCTGCTGTAAAAGCTAGTCCAACAACAAAACTATTGTGTGCAGAAATATTTAATAAATTTCGACCATTATCAATTTGCCAAATCGAAATGTTACCATTACTACTGCCACTTACTATGAGTCTATTGTCTGGACTAATTACGACTAAATAGATATCACTAATTGATTCGGCAAATACCGAAGAAGCTAGATTTGTCCTGGCTAAATTCACCTGATGTAACGACACATCCCGTAAATCAGCTTGCCGAATACTCAGACCCGTCAAATCCAAACCCGTTAAATCAGCCTGTAATTGACAGAGTAAATTCAGACAATTACCCGCCCCATAACTCCCCGCCGCAAACGAACCAGCCGCAAACTGCGAGATCATCTGCTGCAAAACCCTAATAATCGATCCCTCTCCACCCAAATCCGAAGCCAACATCATCAACAACGGCTGGACAATCACCCGCATTTGACTGTCTCGGATATAATCCTTAGACTGCGCTTTCATCAAGGCATAGGTAAGAAATAGTTTTGGTGTTTGACTACAAATCTCAGCCCGAACAGCCATTAATAGCTTTTCGATCGCATACTCCATTACGACTGGCTGCTGGGTAAATCTACCGCCCTTGACTTCAATCAGCGATCGACCCTGCAAATATTCCAACGCTTCCAATAACTGTGATGTCGAAACTGCTGGTAATAGATCTGTTTGCAGATCCCCCACAGACACCCATTCCCGCTCGATTGCCAACCAAAACATCACCTGCTGTTCGATCGATGATAACCGCTCAAACTGTCGCTCTAGCAACATCCTAATTCCATTGAAAACAGCGGTACCTTGCTCAAAAAAATCGGCGATCTGACCGTCAAATATCTCCACAATCGAAGTCGAAATAATCTTTAGAGCCAGCGGATTTCCGGCATACAAATCGACTAATTTTTGTCCATTCTCGATCGTCAGAGGCAAACCTTTGTCCTCTAAGATCGCCATTCCTGCCTCAAGAGCTAGTCCAGCT
>JAJAYU010000220.1 GCA_026786125.1 Chamaesiphon sp. | reverse complement strand
GCAACTGTTACTGCTGTAGCATGTTCAGCCGCATTACCAACGATCGGAACTAAAATTACACCCGTAAATAAAGCAGTTAAGCCCAACTCTTTGGTCGCAACTTCAAGAGTTGAAACGAGAAATTCGGACTCGACGGCAACTAATAAAGTACAGCCGAGTAATACTGAAATCCACAGTGGTAAATTAACCTTACCGTGGTCATCATGACCTGCAAGATTAGCTTCGGCCAATTCTTCGGGATCCATCGCTGCCAAACCATCTTCATCATATAGATAAGTATGAGTCTTCATCGAGAAGATCAGCGTCAAACCATAGACAACAATTAAAATGATCGAAACCGCAATTGATAGTTTCTGAATTGCATCACTATCGATACCCGTCGAAGTATAGTCTACCGCTGTTGGCAATAACAGCGCAATTACTGCCAAGTTTAAACTAGAGGCACTTACTCTTGCGACAACGGGCTGAAATGTTTGCTCCTTGTACTTCAAACCACCAAGCAACATCGATAGTCCCATTACCAGCAATAAGTTACCAATAATTGAACCTGTCAAACTGGCTTTGACTACATCAATCAATCCAGCATTAAGTGCGACTAAGGCAATAATTAATTCTGTTGCATTGCCAAAAGTGGCATTTAATAAGCCTCCCAGGGCAGGCCCCATCACTACGGCTATTTCTTCCGTTGCTGTCCCCATCCAAGCCGCCAATGGGATAATTGCCAGAGCAGAAGTCACAAATACAACTTGGTCACTCCAACCTAAAAAGTGCCCCGCGATCGACACTGGAACGAATAACAATAAGATTGAGAGAATATTTTTGAGATTGAGCATAGATACTTATTAGTTGATAGTTGATAGTTGTTGGCGGTAGCGGAGCGTTTGCCCTAGCAATAGCCTTTCCGCAGGAAAATAGCTAAGTTATTAGGGTGGGGTTTAAATCCTCATCCTAATAACAATCCACATAAACGAGGGGGATTTAAACCCCTGTTTTTTGTTAAGTTAAGACACTGTATCTCTAGAGTACCCGATTCCGCGAAACGAACTACTGCTCTATCTGTTCCAATTCGCAACCGTCGCCGCCCAGTTGGATCAATCACTAAAACCCAAGGAAAAGGTAGGATTTGATCGAGATCGAATCCCCTGTTTCACTAATTTACAAACATCACTTCTTCATCAGAATTGAGTGTAAGTAGTCGATCTCCGATACCATCCTTGCCATAGGTTTGGATTTTGTCGATCGAAATTAGTTGATGACGATGGCTGGTAGTGACGAGATCTAGGTTTTCGGGCGGAAGGCTCAGATGCAGCAAACTATCAGTTTTGAAGGCAAATTGCATGGCGTGGGTACCCATATTTCCGGTTTGGACGATCCGGATACTGGCAATGGGGATGCGTTTGGCGTATCCCTGACGACTCACCAGCAGGATTTCGTCGGTGTGATTGGCGGGAATACAGCCGACGATCCGTTCTCTACCACCGACTTTGAGAGCTTGGATCCCTTGAGAAACTCGCCCCATCAGCGGAATTTGTTCGGAGGCGAGGGCGAGGCGAAGGATTCGTGCGCCGGAGGTAGCGATGATGATTTCTCGTTGATCTGCCAGGGGGGTGATCGTATGCAGCCTGTCGTCTTCGCGGAGTTTGATCAGGGTGGTGCCTCGGTTGGTGAGTCCGCTGAGTTCTTGGAGCAGGATCCGTTTGATTTTGCCCTGACTGCTCAGGAGTAACAGTTGCTGGAGATCGTCGGGATTTTCGGCGGGGGTAAGCAGGGTGTAGATGATTTGTTCGTCTGTGTCTTGGAGTGCGGGAACTAAGCTAGTGAGACTTGTGCCTGGGGTATTGCCGACTGTAGGCGGGATATCTTTGATTTTGAGGGGGTAGGCTTTCCCATCGGTAGTAACTAATGTTAGTTCTTCATCAGTGTTAGTTTGATATGTTTTGATGACAAAATCATTGGTGTTGGAATTGAGTTTTGCACCTGTTTTACTTAGTCTTCTAATAGAGCCTTGATGGGTGATTTCTAGGGTGGTTGGTTGAGTTGGTTCGGCTTCAACAACTGGAGGTGGCGTAACTGGGATGATCCGATGACGATCAACCTTAACTTTCGTGATAGATTCATCACCTGTATCTGCTTTAGCAACTTTTGGCGCAATCTTCGGTGGTTCTAATTTGGTAATTTTGGTACGTCGATCGTCACTAAATTTCCGTTTGAGCGATCGCAAGTCTTTTTTGAGAGATTTTAACAATTCGCCCCGATCTTCGAGCAGGTTATTTAAGATATTAATCTGTGTGGTTAACTCTTTAAATTCTGCTTCTAAATTCTTCCGCTCCATCCCGGTTAAGCGACGCATGGGCATCGCCAAAATTGCATCTGCTTGAATGTCGCTCAAGTCTAATTCTGTCTGAAAAATAGCTTTAGCAGTAGTTCCATCTGGTGCGTTGCGGAGGATATTGATTACCGCATCGAGATTATCTAATGCTTTAAGTAAAGCAGAGAGGGTATGGACTCGTTTTTGGGCTTGCGCTAGCTCGTTTCCGTACTGACGAGTGAGGGTAACTTCGCGGAATTTGAGGAATTCTTCGAGCAGTTGTCTGAGACTGAGTTGGCGAGGTTGTCCTTCAACAATTGCCAACATAATTGCGCCAAAGTTGCTCTGGAGAGCAGTTTGACGATAGAGTTGTTCGAGCACATTAGTCGGATCGGCATCGCGCTTGATTTCGATCACGACACGCATTCCTTCTCTGTCGCTTTCATCTCGCAAATCGGCGATCCCCTCAATTTTACCCCCATTGACGAGATCGGCGATCTTCTCGATCCAGGCGGCTTTATTTACCTGATAAGGAAGTTCGGTGACAATCAGCGAATCTCGACGTTTCTTCGATTTGATCAGTTTCGCTTTCTCACTAGCAACTTCCACATGGGAAATCCCGCGCACTGTGATAATCCCTTTTCCAGTGCGATAAGCATCGTGGATACCTTCGATCCCCATAATCTCCCCACCTGTGGGAAAATCAGGGCCAGGAATCAATTCCCATAATTT
>JAJAYU010000219.1 GCA_026786125.1 Chamaesiphon sp. | reverse complement strand
GGGCAGCAACGGTAAATAGATCTGGTTCGGATACAGGCACCTGTTCCGCGAGCCGATAAACACCACGAGAGATTTGCTCCAAACAGCCACGATCCCGAATCCGATAGAGAGTGCGCGGGTGAATACCCGCCTGGAGAGCCTGAGCCGTCCGAATAAATCGACCATGCACTCGGATCGATCGCAGAGCCTTAATCGGTGGTCTGACCGCGCTAGCATATCGCCCTGACTTCAACCCCGATTCTGCCCTAGCCACCCTTCCAAATCAGCCAAACCCGTAAAATCCAGCAAAGCCTCACCCAGATCTTCCAACTGCGGTACAGTCAGTTGCTGAACTTGAGCTACTAATTGCGGTGGTAACGAACCCACCCGACGATTTAATAATCGCAATACTAATCTAGCTTCACCATCTTCCTGCGCCTCTTGATAAACCCGCGTTTCCTGCAACTTAATATCTAACATCAGATCCACCTCATCTCTACTCAATGTACTGAACTTATTAACCATAATTTTAACAATTAGGTCTATTGTATCCTTGTTCCCTTCAGACCGCTGAATCAACCCCCTCGCCTGACTTTTTGCCTCCTCATCCTCCAAAGTCGTCAGTACCATTAATCCCAAGCCAGGTGGCAAGGTTTCAATATCACCCAACTCATCCAAATACACCCGCGTAATTCGCCCACTCTCCAACAGTTCCCGCACAGTTTTTGTCCGAGACTGTTCGACACTTCTACTTGGATAAATCACCACCCCAGCCCAATCAGCAAGCCGTTCGCGATTGCGGTAGACATAAATACCAATCTCCGCATTCATCCGTTCAAACAACAATTCATCCGGCTGAAACTGAACCTCACAAAAATAAATTATCCCATCTGAATTAGGTGGTATGAAAATCCCATCCATCCGAAAGCCAGTCTCCTTAACCTCCATCGCATCAAAAATATATCGATCGGCATCTTGCGGCGGATCGGCAACCAAAGTAAATAATAAAGCTGGAACCTGCTGAAAAATCTGGTAGAAAATTGTATCGCGGCGCATAGAGATTAATTAATACCTCCCTACTATTTTATCATTATCGTCGTTAATTAAAATACTAAATAATTGGTAATTTTCATAGTTAAATATAAATGTATTATAGCTCTATCTGCTATCTCTAATAAGCCATATTCTGCTTCGCTAAATAGATGTGAAAGTTAATCTTGAATTTATTTCAGATTGACTGAGCTTCGCGATTTGGAAATAGAACATAACTTAGGAGAATATTTCAATGAGATCTGCAACTTTAACCTTGACTGTTGAATTCGTTCGAGCAATCGATGATAAAAACATTGCTGGACACGGACGTTTCAACAATGGCAAAACACTCGACTCAATTAGTTTCACTGCCTATGCTCCACGCTTGCGAGATACAATCGTTCCTGGTGTAACCCTAGTTGCTGAAGGTAATCTCCGTGCAATTAAAGATGCTGCTGGAATTACTTCGCTGAGTTTGAATATCACTCAAGCTATGCAAGTCGCCCCCGCAGATCCAGTCCCCGCAGTTGAGCCGGAACATAATGATATCAAACTGCTTGCCCCTACTGCTGAATCTACGAATATGCCAGAAGCTGAGGCTATCGATGCCGAATTGCTAGACGAGCAATCGCCAGCCGAAACCGAGCAGCGCATAATCGAAGTCGAACCAGTTGCATCTGCTAAACCCAAGTCTACTCGCGGTCGAAAGCCCAAAGTTTTAGCCACTGCATAAATTTTCAGTATCCCAAGATTGACTCAGCTTCGCAAACTAGCAGTGAAAGTCAATCTTGGATTTTGTTGCACCTGGCTTTTGGGCTGAGTGAGGATTGGAACGCTTTTTCGTAATAGTAAACAACCAACTTAGGAGAATATTTCGATGTCTATTAATTCTGTTCAATTGTTTGGTCGTCTCGGTCAAGATCCTGAAGCCATTTGGTCTGATAGTGGTCTACGCACTAAAGGCTCCTTAGCTGTCACGATCGATAAAACCACTACTGATTGGTATGCTTTGACCGCCTTCGGGAAAACTGCTGAGATTTTAGCTAATTTTACCCGCAAAGGCGAACAAATCGCGATCGAAGGTCGAATTGCACTGAGTAGCTGGGTAGATGGTGCTGGTAATCCACGATCGAAAGCTGAAATCGTCGTTGAGTCCATCAGTTTAATTGCTGGCAATCCTAAGACTTCGCCAACTAGCAGCAAAAGTCCAATTCCAGTTCGACAAACAGTTCCTGCTACATCTATCTCTGATGACGAAGCTATAGACCAGATCCCCTTCTAGATTCATTTTTCAACCTGAATATTACTAACTGAGATTTACTGAGCTTCGCGAATTAGAAGTGAAAGTTAATCTCAGTTTTTCATTGAGATTGAATGGCTAGATTTTTTCATAATATAACACATAACTTAGGAGAATATTTTCATGAGAAATGCTACTTTGGCTATTACTGTAGAAAACGTTCGATTAACTGATGAAGAACTCATTGGTTATGGCACATTTGATAACGGGAAAGATAAGCAACCCGAACGAATCATGATTAATGGCTATGTCGATCGCCTAGCAGGTATTGTTGTTGCTGGTGCGACGGTCGTTGCTCAAGGTAATTTGCGACTGATTAAAGATGATTCAGGGATTCCTTCTCTATCTCTGAATATCAGTCAAGCATTACGAATTTCTCTTGCTACTCCTGTTAGTGCATAACTCTATCATCGATAATATCTGAAATTAATTTAGCTTCGCCAATTAGAAGCGAAAGTTAATCTCAAATGAATTAGCTACATGCTTAGAAACAGAAAATAACTACTTTAGGAGAATACATCATGTCTATTAATTCTATTCAATTGCTCGGTCGTCTCGGTCAAGATCCTGAAACAACTTGGTCTGAAAGTGGCATTCGGGTTACGGCTTCGCTAGCAGTTACCATCGACCAAGACACGACTGATTGGTATCCATTGACTGCCTTCGGTAAGACTGGCGAAATTTTGGCTAACTACGTCCGTAAAGGCGAACAAGTCAATATTCAAGGTCGAATCAGTGTCAACCGTTGGGATGATAAAGTGACTGGCGAACCTCGTTCTAGAGTCCAGATTATCGTCGATCGCGTCGGACTCATCGGTAGCAATTCTCGTAATGCTTTGCAAACTGTCTAGATCGCCAATTCAGCACTCAGATAATGGGTGCTGCCTTCTGCATTTTAGATTTTCAACTGCTGCGCTAATTAGTAATAGAAATTATTCACTTTTCATCCTAACCCAAATATCCAAATGCTATATTTAACTTTTGATTGCGTCACTACATTTCTACTGCCTTATTTTATCGGCATGGTATATTTCGCAATTGCTTGCTGGGTTAAATCTGAAATCTCGGTAGCTGCAATCTCTACACCACCAACTATTCGCCCAGAACAAGTCTTCACATTGCTAGAAGAAATCGTACCAATTACTCATGCTGGAATTATTATCCACCAGCCAAAATCGATCCGCTCTAGAAAATCACCCATCACTCCGGTTGCCGAATTAGATAAATACCAAGATATTAAAAAGCCTCGGAGTAAATCTATTCTCCCAAGATCGACCGCTGCTTGATATTAAGCCATTTACCGCTGTTAAACTATTAGTGAATGGCTTAATATTATTGGAGATTATCACTTCGTCAATTAGACTTATAACTCAATCAACTTATTGTTTATGGATATTGTCAAAATCCTCACTGAGATCGCCGATACTAAAGCTCAAATCCTAAAGATGGAGAATTTCCTTATCAATTTGCCAAATCATGCAGATGCTTTATCTCAGGTTCGAG
>JAJAYU010000218.1 GCA_026786125.1 Chamaesiphon sp. | reverse complement strand
TGTGGCGATCGCATACAACCCCACCGCCAGCTGATAAATCGCGGTAGATCGATCGGTCATTTTCAGCTTAATCTTCCCCACCTTGCGCGGATCTTCTTCAGAGAATCCCAAGAATACTAGGGCTGCTGACGCAATCGCACAAATTACCAAGCACAGTACCATATCACCCTCAGTCGCAAATCGACTCAGAGCGGCTGCAATTAGGGCAACAAGACTACCTTTGGTATCGAAAGTACGTTTCTCCAAGAACCAATCTTTAAAACGGGTACCGTTGTATTCTTCCTGCTGAAAATAACGCAGATAGCGCAATCCCCGTCGGGTAAAAAAGATAATTGTCGCAGCCGAGATGAGTGTAAGGCAGATGATGGTAAGCATTGGCAGTATCGTGGGAATTTTAGGATCTGTAAAATCTAGGATCTGTAGGGGCGGGTTTATGCTAAAAATCTTATTTTTACCAGAGATCTCTAAACAAACCCGCCCACCCTAGCGTTATGCCTGAGATTGCAATGGTGGGCAGTGCCCACCCTACAGTTAGCTGGCTAGTTTCGCCAGAAACTTATCCACATAATAAGCGCAAAGATGAGATCCCTCCGCCTGAAACATAAAGTGAGCGCGATTGGGGATGGTAATTAGTTCTGAATTAGCTAACAAACTATGATAACGATGCCCCATTTCTACAGGTGTCTCAGTATCAGATTCACCCCAGAGTAGCAGGGCTGGTAGCGGAATTTGTCGCGCCAGTTCCGTCAGATCTTCGCTGACAGTTTTGACTAGGGTGCCTTGCAACACACCCGCATTGAGATAGTCACGGGAACCATATTTTTGACTATGCCAAGTCAGCAATTGATCCCGATTGATTGGCGATAGTTTAAAGGCATTCCGCAGGTTCCGCACCCACTGACGGCGGAGAGATTGCTTGAGAGTGCTAGTGCGTTGTAAACCACCGGAATTGATCAGCGTAATCGATCTAACTTTTTGCGGGTACTTAGACGCGAGCCGAATCGAGACTCTCCCGCCAAAGGAATGTCCCAGCAGATCCGCCGATTCAATCCCTTTTTCCTCTAAATACGCGTAAATTTGATCGGCATATTGAGCCGTATCCCAATCTTCCGGCGGTGGTGGCGATTTGCCAAAGCCAGGTAGATCGATAATATGCACTTGCGATCGAGTTGCCAGCAATTCTCCCATTGGTTGCAGGGATTGGAGCTTTTGTCCCCAGCCGTGGAGCATGACAAGGGGATGACCATGATCTCCCAGTTGGACGGTATTTAATTGCACTTGAGCCATTACTCGCACTTTTCCCTGTTTATCAGCTTAAATTATCATCGATCGGTACCGACATAAAGTCAAAATTTTCCAAAAATGACAGATTGAGGTGTAATGGTGGGCACGTTAGAGAAAGCAGTCTCACGCTACATGGCTAGATTTGGGAGTTAGCTCTCACCTATTTCAAGTTGGAGTGTGCATGTTAATTGCGATCGAGTGATCGGCATTACGGGCTGCGGATGTTACCTACCACCAAGACTTGCGGTAATAATTCACGGATAATTACGATAGAGACGAGACTATGTTTGCAGTTGGAAAAAAGATCGGTAGTGGCATCGAACAAGTAGTTTACGAGCATTTTCAGCGTCTGCTTAAAACTGAGACACCAGAGCAATTAATCGAAAGATTTCGGAGCCTATTTATTGAGGGTGCTAGTTATGGCGATAGCCGAGTTTGGGCAACGATCGAGACACTAGCTTTTGAAAATACTGCCGAACAGAACTTCCCTCTAATTATTAACCGTTGCTGCCATATCTTAATCAATCATTGGCAACTACAGCCATCTGGAAATAGCTCAATTGATCAATTAATTGGGATGCTAGCCAATCCCGATCCGATCCCAGGTAAATATTCTAAAATTGTGCGACGGTTACGTCAATTATTGCAGTTATATCTCAAAGGTAATGATTATCCAACGCTCAATCGGTTGAATACTGCGATCAACGGTCAGATCTTAGACCGAGATGCGATCGAATCAGAACCACTTGGTAAATTGATTACCCGTTATCCATACCTCTATGAACACTATTTAGTCTCGGCAGAACGTATCCCCGAAAATATCCAAACCATCGAACGAATTCAAAAAAAGTTACAAGAGCGACAAGAAACTGAGTTATCACATTATTTTACTTATCAAGTCAGAAAATCGCGGATCAAGGCTCAAGTTGGTCGCGAGGCTGCGAATAATTTACCGCGAGTTGCTAATCCTACCTTGCTACCGAGTAAGGATTTGGGCGTAGCCTTCCTCCAATTTGCCGGAAAGGATAAAGGTGGGAAAAGCTATCAAGATTTATCTCACAGTTTTGCAGCTCGGCTCCAAACTAAACCAACGATTAAAGGATTTAAACGAGATTTGTATAAATATCTTACGGTAGGGATCGATAGTAGCTATGGTATTCGGGGCTTTAACGATCGCTTAGGCAAAACTATTGATAGTATTTTAGTCGATC
The DNA here is from genome assembly GCA_026786125.1 of Chamaesiphon sp. Classification (GTDB taxonomy): domain Bacteria; phylum Cyanobacteriota; class Cyanobacteriia; order Cyanobacteriales; family Chamaesiphonaceae; genus Chamaesiphon. The sequence continues at coordinate 675 of JAJAYU010000218.1, read as the reverse complement.
GTGACTCTCAGCAAATTGACGAATGTAGTCTAGTCAAAATTTGTACCCATCTACTCAATTATTTGGTACTTGAAAGCTCTACAAAAGCACAGCATTTTGTGTTCATAGATCTGATTAATAACCTGGGTGCAGCGGCTACAATTAGCTTGTTACTCAAAATTGTTTTAATTTCTACTAAGACTAAACCACAATTAGAAAATAGATTATCGATTCTATTTCAACATTACGAATCTTCACGCTGTAAAGAAGTTGCTTGGTTGGTAAAATCACTAGAGCACTGGAATGTCGCTGAATCAATCCATTTTGGCAAGCTAGACGCTTCATCACTGATTTTACTACAATCGATCGGTGAATAACTTCTGAAATTTTAAAAGAAACATTAGATATAATTTTTCCATCTATTGATGCAGTTTCTGGCGATAGTGACTGGGCAAACTTAGGAACGGTGGTTGGAAATATTAATAAATTACACCCTAGTTTCGACGCTCGTCTATATGGATATAAAAAGTTCAGCCAATTGGTTAAATCATTTCCTGAATCTTTAGATATAGATGAAAGACCGTCCTCAATTGGGAATAAATCTGCAAAGTCAATCTACATCAAGATGAAAAATTACAAAAAGTAATCGCTTTAATTTTAATCTAGTCTTGGATTGACATAAGCTAAACCTACATC
>JAJAYU010000217.1 GCA_026786125.1 Chamaesiphon sp. | reverse complement strand
TTACATAGGTTTGCTCGGTTCCGTATGAATAGTGATTGAGACGAATGACTTGTCGAACCCGATCTAATAGATTGGGTGGGGTTGGCTGTTCCATACCGCTTGACCATAAAAATGAAAAAATATTACAAAATCATAGAAAAGTGTGACTAGTTGTAGTAATAGTATGTAGACTGAATTCAGTCGGCAAACATTAGGATACTTCAGATGTTACGGAAAATGAGACACTCATTCGCCACCGCTTTTCTATTGACAGTTCCAATAGGAATAATTGTTATGGGGGTTAAAACGCAATCTGCTGTAGCAAGTTGCAATCCCTTTGGTTGTTCGCAATCGAGTGCTGCTGAATGTAATCCTTTTGGTTGTCCGAATCCACCGCTAGGCGCAGCATGTACCCCATTTGGATGTCCAGCATCGTCGCAACCTTCACCACAACCACCTGCTGTTGTTTATCCCCCTTATCCCTATCCAACTGTCGGCGGAAGTCCTCAAGCAATTCAGCAGTGTATGAATAGCTTATTGTATACACGACAGTTAGTTTGTACTCGTGAGTCTGGATGCAGTCGCATTCCACAAGAGGGATTTGGGGGCTGGCAGTATGACAATGTTAGAACCAAAACCAGCGATACTGCTGCTGCCCAAGCCTGTCAGAATGCCCGATAGCCGCCGTAGTGTGGGTAATGTAAATCTGATTTTAATAGAGATCGTTTCTATCCTGACAAAATAATAGGAGATTAGAGTAGCTTCAACTCGGTAATTGTCTCCAGAAGCATGGACAGGCAGACCACGCACTGTAGACATGATGTTAGTAATCCAGGGCAGCTTATATGTACTGGTGAGCGGTTGTGCTTGGCGATTGTTGCCAAAATAATATCCACCGCACTCAACTTTTGTCGATTATTTAAGCGATCAATGGGAATGACTCCTCATGCCTACTTGATTCAGCAGCGAGTCGAGCGATCGAAGCAGTTACTCAAGCGGGGAGAAGGTACATTGCTAGATATTGCAATCGACTGTGGTTTTGCTAATCCCAGTCATTTTGCCAAGCATTTCCGCCGACTCACAGGGATTTCACCGAAGCAGTTTCGCATGATTTAGCAAGAACGTGTTGCGATCGCAAGAACGTGTTTGACTTAAATCGGCAGAACTGATAAAATCTGGCAGTAAACTGAATATCAGAATCCAGCCCATATTCCTCTGACTTGACGTAAAGGATTCTAGTCAGTTGGCATATTCTAGCTAGCTCGTACGTTATTACTATTGGAGCGGGTAAGTGTAGGTCGAATCAAAGACATGAAAAGCTCGATCGATAATTTAAAAAATACAGATACCAAGGACTTTTGTCTGCTAAATTCCTTGCAATTAATCGATCGTCAACCGATCTTCTGCTCGCGGATAGTTTATCATGATGTTGCAATGAAAGAACGGCAAGAAGTGATGGCTTGTGCAACCGATCGACAGCCATTCAATCAAAGATCTATCGATTATTTGCGATCGGAAAAATGGTTGTTAGATTATCCCCCGATCCTGAGTATTACTGAAGTAAGTATCGATAATTTATCCCCATTTTCCTATATTTGTCCGATCGGCTATCGAAATGGCCGACCTGAATATATTCATGTCCTTACTTCTGAACCTCTATCGGAAAGCTTGCAACAACATCTCAAAAAATCGGCAACGATCGTCAGCAAATATCTGAATCTAGCGATGGATTGGAATTCCCGCACTAATGAAATTCAGATCCTCGAACAAATATTACAAAAAGCTAGTCATCAGTTACGAAACTCTTTATCATTAGTTTCTCTTTACGCTCAGAATTTATGCTTTGGATTGAAAGATAGTCCTTGGCAAGAACAAGCTCAAGTAATCTGTCAAAGTGTCGAACGAATAGACCTCAATCTCCACGAATTAATCGATTGCAGTCAAGGAAACTGTCTAAGATTGACACCTCAAGACCTGAGAAGTTTAGTCTTGGCGAGGATCGACTTTTTACAGCCAGCAATCGAGCAAAAACAGCTTAATATTCGGATTTCCGATACATCAGCGATCTTGATGCTCGATCGATTACAGATCGAACAAGTATTTGATAATATTCTGAGCAATGCCATTCATTTTAGCCCAATTTTTGGCACGATCGAGTGTACTTGGCAAGTTTTCCAAGGAGAAGTTTTAATTAAAATTACCGACGAAGGTACTGGGATAGCTTCAGCAGACTTACCAAATATTTTCAACCCTTTTTATTCACGGCGGGAAGGTGGTACTGGATTGGGTTTAACGATCGCTAAAAAAATCGTCCTGGATCATCAAGGCAGTCTCTGGGCACAAAATTTAAATTCTGGCGGAGCACAGTTTTCTTTGATTTTATCCAAATAATTAGAATGAAAGGAAATTGAGTGATATGAGCACGCAGCAGCAACTATCGGTACTAATTGTCGATGATGATGTTCAATTTCGTCAAGGATTGAAGACACTTTTAGGCTTCTATAGTATGGAGCGAAAAAATGGCCTGTCGATTGAAGTTGTCGGCGAAGCAAGCAATGTCGAACAAGCCTTAAAGCTAGTTAGCAGCCAGCAGCCAGAGTCAATCTTACTAGATATGGAATTGGCGGGGAGCGATGGAATTGCCGCGCTTGTTGCCCTCAGAGAAATGTCATATCCCGGTAAAATATTAGTGCTGTCGGGACATCAAGAAGAGAGTTGGATTTTTAGAGCGATGCAGGCAGGAGCATCGGGTTATATATTCAAAAATCATGTGGCGATGCAATTATGGGAAGCAATTAATACAATTAGACGATCGGAGATTTTTTTACCGATCGAAGTTGTCAGCAAATTTTTCCACCGATTCCAAGCTGAAGCTGAGTCATCACTCCGTACCTCTCAAAAATTTCACCTTACCGAACGCGAACGTGAAGTACTCCACTGGTTGACGCAAGGAGCTTCTAATGAGGAGATATCCCAGCATTTATATGTGACAGTCGCCACTGTCAAAGCTCATTTGACCAGTATTTTTAACAAGTTAAAAGTAACTAGTCGCACTCAAGCAATTGTTGTCGCTGTGAAGTTAGGACTGGTGTATACTTAAATCTAGATGTAGTAGTAGGCTGCCTTTATCAGTAACTCCCGATATGACTGCTTCAAAGAACTTGTATCCAGAATATCCCTGCTCGCGCAATGCCCCTTTAAACTGCGATCTCCTAACGCAAACAGTACAGGAAATCAAAGGTGCAAAGTTTTGTCTGGGATGCGGGTTTCCAGCCACCTTACCACTACCATCGGAAATCAAAGGTCAGCGAGGGACTTATCAACTTACTAGTTTTTTAGGTGCTAGGGGGATGGGGCGGTTGTATGCTGGTAAACAACTGCAAGATGCTCGACCTGTCGTTATCAAAGAATATCTCCTGCCCAATCGCTGTTTTAATGTCGAAGAAACGTTAAAAATTAAAGAGACATTCAAACAAGTCGGCGCGATCGATTTTGCCGATGCTAAAAGTCAAAACTTTCGGTTAATCAATGGCTGGGAAGCAATTGCTGACGAAACAGGCGAACGCTGTTATCTAATCCTACAGACTCCGCCACTCGATCGCACATTGAGTAAGTATCTCCGAGAACATCCTGCCATGAATGCAAAGCAGGTACGGGATGTTTTAAACCAAGTCTTACAAACCTTAGAATTTCTCCACGCTCAAACAGTACGCATTTCCCCGCGTCAACCGACACAAAAGTTAATTCATGGCAATCTTAGTTTAGATAGTATTGAAATCGAAATTCAAACCGATCGAGAATTTTATATCTACCTCTGCGACCTAGAATTATGGGAAAACTTGTTTATCCCGCCCAGACTCAATCAAGCTAATTCCGGAGATGTCAAGTCAGATTTAGCCGCATTAGGTTTAGTTGCATCTTACTTATGGGCGGGAGCGACTACCTATCCGGCAACAGGACAGCCCCTCTGCCCTGGAACAGATGAGAGTTGGAGTCAGAGCGATCTGGGTCTAAAACAGTTTATCCACCGCCTAGTCGGTTTGGAAACACCCTTTGAGGATGCCGAAACCGCACGTCAAGCTTTACTCCAATTACCAACAGCCGAGAGTAATAATAATGTCACTCGATCGAATCTAGCCGATGGTAAAACCCAAAAATGGCAGCCTAAATGGCCGATCGCCGGCGGATTAGCACTACTATTGCTAGCAGGTGGGATCTTGTGGTATCTGTTAAAGCCACAGCCCGAAGCCAGCCAAGCCACGGAATTTCGACTTTGGTATAAGTTATTAAATAGTTTCACTGATGTCAGCGGACTTCCTGTCGGCAAGTTCACCTATACGGGAGAGCAAAATGGTAGTTGGAGCGCAGCATTAATAGTAAAGCCAGAGGGCGATAGTCTCCTGAAAGATTTATTAAATCATCCGAAAGTGGATAGCGAAGCAAATTTTGTCTACGAGCCAATAGCCTCCCCCAATCTGGAGCAGAGCAGTCAACCATTGCAATCGTTAATTGCAGGCAAACACCACTTTGCTATTACTAGCTTCACCCCTGGAATTACCGACGTACTGGTGAAAAAGCAGATCGCTAATGATGGTTTATTAGTATATGTTGCCTTTAGCAAACAAGCTTCCAATCTTCCCAAAGCACTAAAAGGGCAAATTTCGATCGAACAACTCCGCCAAATATATACAGGTAAGCTGACAAATTGGAAACAACTTGGTGGTGTCAATCTCCCGATTAAACCTTATGCCCCGAGTGAAGTTGAAGC
>JAJAYU010000216.1 GCA_026786125.1 Chamaesiphon sp. | reverse complement strand
TTCTTGCTAGGGAAATTGATTTCACAGTGCATTGAAAAGGTAAATACACTGGAATCTGCTTGAAAAATTGCCGCAGTACCATCCCCTTGATGGACATCAAGATCGACGATTAGAATCTTTTTGGCTAAACCTATTTTCTGTATTACACGAGATGCGATCGCCAGATCGTTGAAAATGCAGAACCCAGAACCCATATTAGCAAAAGCATGATGAGTTCCGCCTGCCGTATTACAAGCGATGCCATATTCGATTGCTAGTTTTGCAGTCAGAATCGAGCCACCCAGAGCGATACAAGTCCGATTGACCAATTCTGGACTCCAGGGTAAACCAATCCGCCGTTGGGCTTTGGGGTCTAATGTTCCGGTATAGTAGGCTTGAATATAAGCCGGATCGTGGACTAATTCCAGCCATTCCGTCGGGGGTAATGTGGGCGCAAATACTCGTTCTGCGGTGACTAATTCATCGGCTAATAACAACTCATACAACATCCGAAATTTGGACATCGGAAAGCGATGACTATCGGGTAAAGGTACGACATAATCAGGATGGTAAACGATCGGTACTGACAAAATTGCTATCTAGTGAATTAATCTTTAATATTAGCAAATATAAAATCTATAGCAGTAGCCAAACTATCAACAATTCGATCTGGCTGGTATTGGGTTAATCGATCGAGATCCCGAATTCCAGACAATACGCCCACCACTCTGATCCCATGAGTCTGAGCAGCGATAATATCAGTTTCAGTATCGCCAATCATCCAGGTATTTGGATCTGGTTTCAAATCGATTAAGGCTTGTGCCATTAGTTGAGTTTTATCTTTGATATCACCTTGTTTGTGATAATTATCTCCTAAACAATAGCGTCGATCAAGCGGGAAAAAGCGATCAAGTCCATATTGCTCAAAAGCCACAGTTAGTTCACAGTTACGGCGCAACGTCATCACGATTAGTTCGACTCCAGATGCTTGAATCTGTTCGAGGGCTGGAATTGCGCTAGGGACAACTCGATCAAGTGATAAATACTGAAGTTGATGGGCAGTTTGATCGCGGATCTGTTTAAAAGTCTCTGCTTGAGCTGCCGTCAATCCTGATTTTATTCCCACCTGCTGTTCTGAAATTTTCGCTCGTTTATCTGCCCAAAATTCAGCTTTAGTGAGGATATTAATCGATTGATCTGGCTCCCGAACTTGTGCTAAACAAAGCTGATAGACATGATAATATCGATCGGATAAATCCATGATCGGCCCATCAAAATCAGTGATAATTCGCATTGTTTTAGATCGAAGATATTAGGTACAACCCAGACTATCTCGCGTAGCTACCTTGGTAACAGGATTAATGCCCTCGGCATACTCACACAGTAGTTTCGCTTGCGCTCGATCGATTAAAGCATCGGTAAAATCAGCCCCAGTAATCTTGGCACCATAAAACCGCGATCGAGTTAGGGTAGCTTCTGTTAAAATAGCATTGGTGAGATCTGCTTCATCAAAAGTCGCTCGATCTGCCAATGCTCCGGTTAAATTGGCTCCAGCTAGATTGCTCTTGAGTAATACACCCATTGTCAACATCGCATTTGTCATATTCGCACCGCTAAAATCTACGCCCCGCATTTCTGCGGATACAAATACGCCACCAGTCAGGTTTTGACCTGCAAAACTGCGACCTTTGAGATCGATGCGACTATAATTAGCAGTAGCAAGGCTAAGATCATTTAATCCCAATGATAACCAGATGCCTACTACGATTAACGATCGACCCAACCATTGACAACAGATTTTAGAATTGAGCATTAGCAGTATGTTGTGGACGAGAAAAAGCAAAGACAATAACTAGTGTAACTCTTCCACCATCCACCATTCACCACTTGTGCTGAGCGTAGCCGAAGTATCCACTAAATGACAATTGAATCGATCGAGATCGAAATGAACATTACCACCGCAACAACAGACTTGGCTAGATCGATCAAGCTAAATCTGCAACAGTGGGGCGAACCCCTGCGGTGGGCGATTACAGCCGTCGATCCAGGGACAAATATTGCTAAGATTGAAGCGATCGTGATTAAAGCATAACTAAATTGCTGCTAACACTCGATCGAGGATGCTTACCGCTCGATCGATTTCTGCTGCGGAAACAATCAGTGGTGGTACAAACCGAACGACTTTCACACCCGCAGGGACTAACAATAAACCTAGTTCCATCGCTGCTTTGACTAGATCGATTGCATTAGTCGTACTATCAGCTTGCAACTCGAACCCATTAATTAAACCCCAACCCCGAACTTCCGAGATCACGGGATATTTAGTTGCTAATTGTTGCAAACCAGCCCGCAATTGTTCGCCTCGCGCTTGGACATTGGCGAGGATATTTTCCCGTTCCAATGTTTGACAAACAGCCAGAGCTACCGCACAAACAAATGGATTACCGCCATAGGTACTCGCGTGATCTCCAGGTTCAAAGACATTGCAAGATTCCTTGCACAGTGTCGCGCCAATTGGAATTCCACCACCTAACCCCTTGGCACTAGTGAAAATATCTGGCTCAATCCCCAATTGCTCATAACCCCAATATTTGCCCGAACGTCCCATCCCCACTTGGACTTCATCAAGGATGAGCAGAATCCCCCGCTGATCACACAGTTTCCGTACCTGCTGAAAATACTCAACCTGCCCAGGATTCACGCCACCCTCGCCCTGCAATGGCTCCAGCATAATCGCCGCTACCCGTCCATCTAGCTCTGCAATAGCCGACTCGATCGCCCCAAAATCATTGTAAGGGACATAGTGAAACCCAGGAATCAACGGCGCAAAATTCTTGTGATACTTGGGCTGTCCGGTAGCTGTCACCGTCGCCAACGTCCGACCGTGGAAACTGGCCTGAGCAGTCAAAATCACTGGTTCGGCAATCTTTAAGACCGTGTGAGCGTACTTCCGTGCGAGTTTGATTGCACCTTCATTGGCTTCTGCACCAGAATTGCAAAAGAATACTCGATCGGCACAAGAATGGTCAACCA
>JAJAYU010000215.1 GCA_026786125.1 Chamaesiphon sp. | reverse complement strand
GGCACTATCGATCGCCGCACTGACGATCGATAGTGCGACAATTGGGGCGGTAATCGTACGGAGAATTCTTGCGCCGAGGGATACTAATTGGAAATTGTGCTCGATTGCTAAATCTATTTCGCCATCTGTCCAACCACCTTCAGGACCGATCGCGATGATAATGGGCATATCGATCAGTTCAATAGATTGAATGATTGTGAGTAGATGAGGATGTTCGCCTCTGGCTTCGCACAGATATTTATCAGATGGATCGATTAGTTCCTCAAAAATAGTCTTTAATGACCGTGGTTCCTCAATTGTCGGCACTACTAGCCGCTCTGATTGTTCGGCAGCTTCCTGGGCAATTTTGCGCCATCTCTGGAGCTTTTGGGGGCTGGGATTGAGCAGGGTTCGATCGCTAATCGCAGGGATGATTGTAGTTACACCTAGCTCGGTACAGGCACGCACGAGATCGTCGAAGTTGTTGCCTTTGGGCAGAGCGCAGATCAGAATTATCGGTTGAGTGAATTCCTGGCTGACGGTAATAGCAATCCGAATAATTTGGGCACCTGCTGCGGTAATTGCGGCGAGGTAGCAAGATCCCTTACCGTCAATAGCTTCAAACTCATCGCCAGTCCGCAGCCGAATCACATGAGTAAGATAGTGATGCTGCTCAGTAGTGAGGACGATCTGATTGTCGTGGACTTGACTGGGTGTGATGGTGATACGTTGCAAGGCTTTTAAAAATCGCGACTTTTAATTAAGTAGTATACATCTAGAATAAGTGATATTCAGGTGGAATTATCGGGAACACTAAGTGAGTATGATTCAAATTTTATATTCATTGCGTTCTGGTAAATAAATGCTTGCATCCACCATAAATCTGGACAAATGCTATCAGTTATTAGGGATCTGCCCAGGGGCATCTCTCGATGAACTAAAAGCTGCTTACCGTTCATTAGCCCGCAAATTTCATCCCGATCTCAATCCAGGCGATCTCGATGCCTCTCACCGTTTCATCGCGATCAATGAAGCTTATCAAGTAATATTAGGCAAAATTCAGGCACATTCAGTTCGCACTGCACAAAGGAATCCGACAGTTCCTGCCACAACTACTCGCACCACTCGTCGCGACGCACCACCAGCCGCGAAAACTCATCCGGCGACTAAAAGTGAGGATGAATTGAAATGGCAGTTATATTATGAATTACAGTCATTATTAAAGCAACAACAGTTTCTCAAAGCGATCGTTTTAATTGAAGGGTTAGCTCATCACAATCCAGTAGATGCCCAGATTTGTCAATGGCAAGGGATTATTTATTCCCAATATGGACACCAATTAGTCCAACACCGAGAGTTTGATAAAGCACGCATTTATCTCAAGAAGGCTCTCAAGGTAGATCCTCACAATCGACAATTATGGCAGGAAGTCGATCGAGCATTCAATCGAATTACGCAATTAAGTTAGATTTATTTCAACTTCTCAATAATTGCTTTGACTGTCCCAGCGGCTAACCCCTTGATTTTCAAAGCAATGATCGTTTCCCATGTATCAAATTTTTGATCTGGCTGACGATCTCGAATATCAATAATATCCGGTACTAATTTAATCGCTGCTTTAGATACTCCCGATCTTTCCATAGCTAGTACCAATTCATTTTGGCTGAGAGTGTTAATTACATTGAGGGTATTTGTTGCCTTGATTGGATCGATCGAGGCTGGTAATGCAGCTACTTTCTTACTAGTGGTAGCTTTAGGTGCTTTCTCTGGCTTAAATTTGTCTACTTTTAGTGGCTTGGGTAGCTTAGGTACAACTACTTCAGCAGGTTCAACTATCACAGTAGGCATAATTATTAGAGCATCTTTGGGCTTAGGTAAATCTGGTGATTTGATCGGATCTACTCGAACAGTTGATGAATTAACCCGATCAAGCACAAGTGCTTCTAGTATCTTTTTTTGCTCGGCAATTTGCTCTACCAGTGGTTGAATTTGTTGAGAGATTGCGGCTAATAGCGTTGGTAATAATTGCTCGATGCCTGGAGAAATAGAAGTTGATGCGACGACAGGAGTAAGATCTTCTTTTAATAGCTTTAATTGCTTGATCGCTGATGATTGAATATTCTCACTAATCACAAAGGCATTAACCATTTCGGCTTTGCTGCTATTTTGCTCTTTTGCTGTTAAGGCTGCATAATATTCTCGATGCCCTTCGATTACGGTATATTTTTCTGCACCACTTTTCTTGAGTATTAATGGACGAATCAATCCGTCTGTCGCCAAAATTAGATTTGCTAGTTGTTCTAAATCTGATTCAACAAAATTCGATCTAGGCACATCGGAACTAATATCTTTAATATCAACAAAATAGCACTTAATCATTATTTCAGCCCAATTTTAGTGAGAACTTCCTCTGCCAATATATCAAATTCCATTGCCGATGTTTGGGCGGCACTATTTACCTCATCAGCATATTTGAAGATGGACTTAGGATCTGGATATTCGACCTCGCCCACGACGATAGTTTTGTTAAATGATTCGGATAAAGCAGTTCGATCATAAATTACTGACTCCATCAGCGGCATTTCATATCGTTTGCCAATCACATCTCGCTGTTTAGGGAACGTATACTGGATAAACCGCGCATTCGTAGATATTTTTGATGCTAATACTCCTAGTAGCTCAATTGGTTCTCTACCAAATGTTGTCCGGTTTTCATTGATATCCTTGAGGAAATTCTTGACGGTGGGTAAACCTTGATTGGCAAATGGTTTGAGATCGGATGGAATAATTAGATAATCAGCGGTAATTAGAGCGACTTCGGCATAAATATCGCGAGATGGTGGCGTGTCAATAATTACTACATCATAACTATTATTAACATGCTTAAGTTTGTTTAGTAATCTCGTCCGACTTGCCATTGCTGTCGTCAGATCGCTCTGCTTATCAATCAGATTAATATGTGCCGGAATTACATCTATTTCTGGATTATTAAAATATTGAGATGTCCGCACGATCTCATGCACAAAATTTTTCTCAGCACTACTAATCAGATCGCAGATATTTTGATCGCGTAAATCATCTTCCTCTTCAAATTGAAATTTGACTAACCCTGTCGCAAAAGTACTATTTGCCTGAGCATCGATATCAATTAATAGCACTCGATAGCCTTTTTTACTTAGAGCAGCCGCTAGATTAGTCGAGACAGTCGTTTTACCGACACCGCCTTTGTTGTGATAGATAGCAATAGTTTTCATCGATGACATCCTGTGAGATTTAGCAACAATAGGTGTAGCTGTGACTTGTGGGAATAATTCTGAAAATTGTAGCCTTTCCTTGATAAAATCACGACCAATTATTTTGATTATATCTGGTAATCGATCTTCAATATCTTTTCCTGTACATCTAAATATTAATTTAATCGTGTCTGCAAATTGATAATAAATCCTTAATTCTTTGCCGTTTGTCAACAATCCATAAGCAATATTTAAGCTAGTTAAATAGTTGCGGAGCTGAGAAACATGCTTATCTAAATTCCGACGTGGACTCTTGGCTTCAATCACCAAGCCCACTGAAGATCGAGGGTTTGGTGTGAGCGGCAATTTTTGGGTAAAGGCAAGGAAATCTAATCTAATCTTGCCAAACTTTACTTCCTGATGCCATGTATCAGGAGAATAACCTAGTTTTGGTAGTAAGTAATGAACGATCAGTTTGCTTTCAACTTCACTTTCATTTCGACATAATTCAGGGTTGAAAGTCAATGGGGGTGGGGATATG
>JAJAYU010000214.1 GCA_026786125.1 Chamaesiphon sp. | reverse complement strand
GTAGATGATGAGACGATCGAAGTCGAACGTCATGCTGATGATAGCGAACCGTTTGCCGCACTGGCATTCAAGATCATGGCGGATAAATATGGTCGTCTGACCTTTATCCGGGTCTATTCTGGAGTCGTCAAAACTGGTACTTACGTCTTGAACCCAACCAAGGGTAAGAAAGAGCGGATTTCGCGGTTGATTATCCTCAAAGCTGACGATCGCCAAGAAGTAGACGAATTGCGCGCTGGCGATTTGGGCGCCGTCCTCGGACTCAAAGATACCTTCACCGGTGACACATTGTGTGATGAAGACAATCCAGTCATCCTGGAATCACTCTTTATCCCCGAACCAGTGATTTCACTGGCAGTGGAACCCAAGACCAAACAGGATATGGAGAAGCTTTCTAAAGCCCTCATTTCCCTGTCTCAGGAAGATCCCACCTTCCGCGTGCATACCGATCCCGAAACCAACCAAACCGTAATTGCGGGGATGGGCGAACTTCACCTAGAGATTCTAGTCGATCGGATGTTACGAGAGTTTGGTGTCGAAGCCAACATTGGTGCGCCACAGGTCGCTTATCGCGAAACCATTCGCAAGAGTGTCAAGCAAGAAGGTAAGTACATCAAACAAAGTGGTGGTAACGGTAACTACGGTCACGTCGTGATCGAGATCTCACCTAGCGAACCCGGTAGCGGTCTGGAGTTTGTCTCCAAAATCGTCGGTGGTTCGGTACCCAAGCAATACATTAACCCGATCGAGCAAGGTGTCAAAGAGACCTGCGAGTCAGGGATCTTGGCTGGGTATCCAGTGATCGACCTCAAAGTCACTCTCATCGATGGTTCGTACCATGAAGTTGACTCCAATGAAATGGCCTTTAAGATTGCGGCTTCGATCGCAACCAAAGAAGCCGTCATGAAGGCTCAACCAACATTGCTCGAACCAGTGATGAAAGTTGAAGTTGAAGTTCCCGATAACTTCTTGGGAAATGTCATCGGCGATCTTAACTCTCGTCGCGGGCAAATCGAAGGTCAAGAAGCGGCGGCGAACATCTCTAAAGTTGCTGCTAAAGTGCCTTTAGGCGAAATGTTTGGTTATGCAACCAACATCCGCTCCAATACCCAAGGTCGGGGGATCTTCTCAATGGAATTTAGCCATTATGATGAAGTACCCCGTAACGTAGCTGAAGCGATCGTTACCAAGAACAAAGGGAAATAGATAGTTTTGAGGTGGTTGTTAGTTAGAAGTTATTGAAAAATAACAACTAACTAACATCGATCGCCAACTATCCAGTTAAAATCTAAAAGAGGAATATAGGAAATTATTCATGGCACGCCAGAAGTTTGAAAGAAATAAGCCCCACGTTAACATCGGTACAGTCGGTCACGTTGACCACGGTAAAACTACCCTAACCGCAGCAATCACCATGTCCCTGGCGGCAATTGGTGCAGCTAAAGCGCGTAAATATGATGAAATCGACGCTGCTCCCGAAGAAAAAGCGCGTGGTATCACCATCAACACTGCCCACGTAGAGTACGAAACTGTAACTCGTCACTACGCCCACGTAGATTGCCCCGGACACGCTGACTATGTGAAAAACATGATCACTGGTGCGGCGCAAATGGACGGAGGTATTCTCGTAGTATCTGCTGCCGATGGCCCAATGCCCCAAACCAGAGAACATATTCTCTTGGCTAAACAAGTTGGTGTACCTCGTCTAGTTGTGTTCATGAACAAAACTGACTTGGTTGATGACGATGAGTTGCTCGAACTCGTAGAAATGGAAATCCGCGAATTGCTTTCCTTCTATGACTTTGATGGCGACAATATCCCCGTCGTTTCCGGTTCTGCAGTCAAAGCCGTAGAGCAAATGATTGCTAATCCTAAAACTATTCAAGGCGAAAACCCTTGGGTAGACAAGATCTACGACCTGATGGCAGCAGTAGATGACTATATTCCTACTCCTGAACGGGAAGTTGACAAACCATTCTTGATGGCTGTTGAGGACGTATTCTCGATTACTGGTCGTGGTACAGTTGCAACCGGACGGATCGAACGTGGTAAAGTCAAAGTTGGCGAGAACGTGGAAATCATTGGTATCCGCGACACACGTAGTACCACCATCACTGGTGTTGAAATGTTCCAAAAATCCCTCGATGAAGGTTTTGCTGGAGATAACGTAGGTGTATTAATGCGTGGTATCCAAAAAGCCGACATCGAACGCGGCATGGTAATTGCTAAACCTGGTAGTGTGAAACCACACACCGAATTTGAAGGTGAAGTATACGTTCTCACCGACAAAGAAGGTGGTCGTAAGACTCCATTCTTCCCTGGCTACCGTCCTCAATTCTACGTTCGTACAACCGACGTAACTGGGAACATCAAAGCCTTCACTGCTGATGACGGTAGTGCTGCTGAGATGGTCATGCCTGGAGATCGGATCAAAATGATTGTAGAACTGATCAACCCTGTAGCGATCGAACAAGGAATGCGCTTCGCAATCCGTGAAGGTGGTCGTACCATCGGAGCTGGTGTTGTATCCAAAATCATCAAATAGGTTAATCACCTAATTTAAAGATAGAGATGTACTCAGGTGCATCTCTATCTTTGTGTCTGATGAATTAATCATTCATCAATTACCCGCGTACCTTGACAACCTAAACCTAAAATTTAAAATTATGGCTACTGTAACTCAGCAAAAGATTCGGATTCGGTTAAAAGCATTTGATCGCCGCTTATTAGATACGTCCTGCGATAAAATTGTTGAGACAGCCAATAGAACTGGAGCAACCGCCATCGGCCCAATCCCCTTACCAACTCGCCGCCGGATCTATTGTGTCTTGCGTTCTCCTCACGTTGATAAAGATTCCCGCGAGCACTTTGAAACCCGCACCCATCGTCGGATCATTGATATCAAAGATCCTTCTGCAAAAACGATCGATGCACTGATGAAACTAGACCTACCAGCAGGTGTAGATATCGAAGTGAAACTCTAGAGATTGAGTTATTAATTTATTTCTAAAAGTCCTCACATGAGGACTTTTTTGTAGATGTTGGTATGATAAAAGTAAGTTGCGTTGCTAGAGATTGATCGCATGGTTAATACTCAAATCCGCTCGCTCACAAGTACTGAATATTATCAGATGATCGAAAGTGGCATCATCCGAGAAGGCGAGAGAGTAGAACTAATTTTAGGGCAGATTTTTACGATAGCGGCAAAAGGCACTCGACATACAGTTGCTACTACCAGACTAATTACAGAACTATCGATGCTCATTCAACGACGGGCGGTTGTGCGTTGTCAAGAGCCGATTACGCTACCAAATAATAGCGAACTAGAACCAGATATTGGGATCGTGAGATTGAGATCGACCAATCGTAATTAGGTGTTAAATACCTATCACTTATGAGTCGAGATCCGTTAACCTTATAGATAGATCCTAAGCTTTCCCTAAACCTGGCAAATGGCACCATCTTCTTCAATCGCTGTAAGAGAACTTCCCCTATTTCCACTCCCCGAACTGGTGCTATTTCCGGGTCGCCCGTTACCGCTGCATATTTTTGAATTTCGCTATCGGATCATGATGAATACAGTCATGAATAGTGATAGGCGGTTTGGGGTATTGATGTGGGATCCCGTCAAAGGACAACCAGCGGATATCGGTTGTTGTGCGGAGATCGTCCATTTTGAGAAATTGCCAGACGATCGAATGAAGGTTTTGACGATGGGACAGCAGCGGTTTAGAGTGCTGGAATACGTGCGCGAGAAGCCCTATCGAGTGGGGTTGGTGGAGTGGATTGAGGATCGACCTACTGAAACTGATTTACGCCCCTTAGCGACTGATGTAGAGGGGTTACTGCGGGATGTTGTGCATCTGTCAGGGAAGCTAACAGAACAACCGATCGAGTTGCCAGATAATTTACCAGATTTACCGATCGAGCTGTCTTATTGGGTGGCTAGTCACTTGTATGGGGTGGCAGCGGAGCAGCAAGCGTTGTTGGAAATGCAGGATACTACTAGTAGACTCGATCGAGAGGTGGAGATTTTGACATCGACTCGCAACCATTTGGCGGCGAGAACTGCACTCAAGGACGCACTGGCTTAATTAGTTGATAGTTGATGGATCGCAAATAGATCTGCTGATCGCCGATCCAGTGTGGATTCAATGGTGATAAGTTCCTCCTGCTCTGTAAAATGGTGAAGTTGCTAAGTATTTAAACTGATGACTGTGGACGCAATTAAATTCGGGACGGATGGCTGGCGGGGTGTAATTGGGGCTGAGTTTACATTTGAGCGACTGCTCATGGTTGCACCGATTGCGGCTGCGGTACTGGCAGATACTTATGGTGCCAAGACTGGAAATCGGACGATTATTGTGGGATTCGATCGAAGGATTATGGCGGAGACTTTTGCGAAGCGGATGGCTGAAGCTGTGCGATTGGCTGGGTTTGATGTGATTCTGAGTGAGACATTCGCGCCGACTCCGGCATTTAGTTGGGCGGCTCATAGTCAGGATGCGCTGGGTGCGTTGGTGATTACGGCTAGTCACAATCCTGGGGCTTATTTGGGATTGAAGGTGAAGGGCAATTTTGGCGGTTCAGTATCACCAGAAGTAACTAAGCAGATTGAAGCTAGATTGGGTGAAACTTTGCCTAGTAGTCAGCCTGGAACTTTGACGACTTTCGATCCGTGGGCGAGTTATTGTGATGGTTTGCGGGAGAAAGTAGATTTAGCGAGTATTCAACAATCGATCGCATCTGGTAAGTTGACAGTATTTGCTGATGTCATGAATGGTGCGGCGAGTACTGGATTGGGTAGGTTATTAGGTTTGCCGATTACCGAGCTAAATAGTAAAACAGATCCATTATTTGGTGGCGGTGCGCCAGAACCTTTGCCCAAGTACCTATCCCAATTGATGCGGGTAATTCGCAGTCATAGCCATGAACCTGGAATCAGAGTTGGTTTAGTTTTTGATGGTGACTGCGATCGAATTGCGGCGGTGGATGGCTCTGGCGAGTTCCTGAGTTCACAGATTTTGATTCCGATTCTGATTGAGCATTTGGTCAAGCAACGTGGCTTTACAGGCGAAATTATCAAGACAGTTAGTACTTCTAATCTTGTCCCCAGAATTGCCAAACTTTACAACTTGCCCATCTATGAAACTCCAATTGGCTATAAGTATATCGCCGATCGAATGTTAGAAACTCATGCTCTGATCGGTGGCGAGGAATCAGGCGGAATTGGTTATGGCAATCATATTCCCGAACGGGACGCGCTCTTATCAGCATTGTATCTACTTGAAGCGATCGCCAAATCCCACCAGGATTTAGGTGATTTGTACCGCGCCCTAGAGATCCAGACTGATTATAATTTCAAATACGATCGAGTGGATCTACATCTATCCAGTATGGATGTGCGATCTAAATTGATGGCGGAATTGGAAAGCAATTCATTGGCTAATGTTGCTAAGATAGAAGTACGAGATCGCAATCTTGCAGACGGCTATAAATTTAATTTAGTCGATGATAGTTGGCTATTAATTAGGTTTAGTGGGACAGAGCCAGTACTCAGACTCTATTGTGAAGCAGCAACGATCGAGCAGGTACATCAAATACTCGCTTGGGCGCAGGATTGGGCAAAATCAGTCGAAGGTTGATCATTATAAATCTGACTGGTAATTACTTTTTAATAGGAGTTAATCATGAAAAGTTTTATTTATTTAACAACGATTTCTACAGCGGTTATCTACTTATTATTACCAGATGTTGTGAGAGCACAGAGTGTGTTTATTCAAGGTTTCCCATCTAGTGGTTATTCTTCAACAACGATTTATAGTCCTTCAACTGAGACAACCACAACTACAACAGTCGATCGGGTAAATTCAAATATTTATCCTGGTAGTAATTCTGTGACTACCTCCACAACAACGACATATACAGGCAGTAGTTTTCGTAATCGTCGCCAACAGGGACAGTCTACGATAATTTTTCGGAACAACGACACCCGCAATACGCAAGTTAATTGCACCACATCAATTATTGGTAGCCCAATTCCCAGTCCCGTGGCATTGAATCCAGTTACGGGTGGACTGTGCCGTTAAACTCTAGTTTCTTGGAGGGTGACAGCTACGCTGTCACGAAGAAGCCACAAGGGTTGT
>JAJAYU010000213.1 GCA_026786125.1 Chamaesiphon sp. | reverse complement strand
GCATTACCGATCATTGCATGACCAGTATTGATCCCCGCGCCAATTTTTAGCTCGAAGGGTAATGGATATTGTTTGTTCAATTCTCTAGTCATCTGATTGAGGTCATCTAATGCCAAGAGGATATTCATCATCTCTTGCTTGGTGACATTTTCGCCATTGTGGAACCACAACGCCATCAGTGCATCGCCGATATATTTGTCCACCCAACTACCGCGATTGCGGATAATCGCTCCAGCATTGCGGAACCAGGTACTCATCACCTCAGATAGTAAATTCTCATTGGTTTGACGGGTCAGAATGGTGAAATTCCGCATGTCCACTACCATCACTGACATCAATTTCCGCAGATGCAGCATGGATGTGACTGTCCCATCGAGGGTACCTTCAGGATCTAGTCCCAGGGCATCATCATTGGCTGATGGACAGTGAAATTCAAATTCAGTTTGACCAAAGGTAATCGTGTCACCATCGTGGATAGTCACCGGAATACTCACTCTGCGACCATTGACAAATGTGCCATTGCTACTACCCAAATCGATCAGGTAGCGATCGCCAGCATCGGTATATTGGATCATCGCATGGTTGCGGGAAATACAGCGATCTTTGACGACAAATTGATTGTCATCACCCCGACCTAAAGTCCAGCAGTTACCATCAGTTAGTGATAACCTGCGTTCGCCATTGTCAGTTTGCTGAATTAGATAAGGAGAGATTCCCTGGTTCACGGTTGGGTATAGATATGACGGTGAACTAGTGTATCGATCGCTTGTCATCAGTGTCGATCGATCTAGACTAAAGAATAGCTAGGTAATTTAGGCATGACCAGCAAACCAGAAGAACAAGCTGTCAACGACGATAGTAGTTAAAACCGCGCCACTGAAAGCATACCAGTGCAATTGTTTGGTGCCTAAAGGTATTATACCCACAGCCAAGAGAAAGTTTACTAAGACAATTGCCCAGGCTGTACCCCAAGGTGTCCAAACTTGGACGATCGCTTGTTGTAAGATCGGCATAGCTAAGGTGGGATCGACTTGCATGATCTGCTTCCAGTGGTCGATCAAACCAACTTGATAGAAATATAAATCCGTAATGGCTGTGCCGAGGAGGGATCCAAGATAGAATAAACTACCAATCTTACCGAAACCTTTCCACAATGCCCACACAGCTAATGGTACACCGATCGACTCGATCGGTAAGTGAATCGCTGGTTCCCACCGAAACCAACCCCAATAGATCGCTCCAGCCAGCCAACTCCAACTAAATCCGAGGATCAGATCCCCCCAAATTTTGCTCTGGGGACGCTGGATCAAAATTCCACCCAAACTAACCCAGAGCAAAGTAATCACCACGCTGAGCACTGGATAGTTCCGCACCAATGGAGCTTCAATAAAGACGGGAATGGACACCAAAAATGCTGATGCGGCAAATATGCCCCAATTTCCTTGGAGTTGCCATCGCCATTTACCGTCAATCTCAGTGGGTTTATAGCTGGGGTTAACCACAATAATTATAGATATTGTTGACTTAATATTTATTTATATAAAGCTATTATATGAGCTTATGTTCGATCAAGCAAGGCACCAAACCTTGTAGAGTAGGGATTCTGGCAGTTAATTAGATCAGTTTACCGCCTGTTGTGATTATGAGAGACAACGCTCTCGAACATTAATTTTTGTTATGGGGCGCGGTAAACAGTGAGAAAATAGCCATGAAAGATTTATTTTTTCGACCGACGCAAAATGCTACTATCCTTCCGCAAATCTCTATCAAAACTCACTGACAACCTCTTCGAGTTAGGACTTGCACTAGGCAGTGGCATTTTGATGGGAATCACCCTCGCGCCGACGGAGGCTTGGTATTTTGCCTGGATTGCCCTCGCGCCATTGTGGTATTTAGTCTGTAGCCATCGCGGATCCGCTGCGCTGAAGCATAGCTATTTTCCCGCAGTCATTTATGGTTTGTGTTGGGGAATTGGATTTTATGGCTTGGGTTTAAGCTGGATTTTTGGGATTCATCCAATGACTTGGATGGGTGTGCCCTTTTTTGCCAGTTTAGGCATCGCTACTTTTTGTCTAACATTTATCACTCTATGGGGAGCAAGTTTAGCTACTTTTTGGTCGATTAGTTTAAGATTTATTGATTCTAAAACTCAAGTTAATCCCTTAATTAGAGTTATATTAGGTACCGCTTGTTGGTGTGGGCTAGAGGAACTATATAGCCTGACAGATTTATGGTGGACATCACTCGCGCTCACTCAAAGTCCACACAATTTACCTATTCTCCATCTTGGTCAATTATCGGGACCGACGATGGTGAGTGGGTCAATTGTTTTAGTAAATGGTTTAATTGCTGAAGGGTATTTAGCCTGTGAACGAAACCGTCATCAGACTAAATTAATTCCAAGTGTTAGAACAGCATCGCCCTATATTGGCAGCGCAATTGTATCGTTATTTATTCTACATTTAATTGGTGCTAATTTAGCCGATCAACCATTAGTTGAAGCTCCCGCATCTAGCCTCAAAATTGGTATTATTCAAGGAAATATCGGTAACGAAGTCAGACATAACCAAATCGGCTATCAACTAGCGATCGAGAATTACACCAAAGGTTATCGAGATTTAGTCAAGCAAGGTGTAGATGCAGTTATCACTCCAGAAACAGCATTTCCATATACTGAGAGTCAAATTAGATATACCTCTTTTTATCAAGCAATCTTGGATCTCAAAGTCACTGCATTGATTGGCGGATTTGGCGAAGTGTCTGGTGCAACTAATAATAGTATCCTAGCGATCAATGGTGATGGCAAAGTCGTTAGCCGTTATGATAAATGGAAACTAGTTCCGCTCGGCGAATATATTCCATTTGATCAATATATTGGCAAATTTATTGATACAATCTCACCATTAAATTCACATTTGCTAGCAGGTCAATTTGCCCCAATAGTTAATACCCCATTCGGTAATTTTATCTTTGGAATTTGTTATGACTCCGCCTATCACGAACATTTTCGTCGTCAAGCTCAGACGGGAAGTTTAATTATTACCGCATCCAATGATGCTCATTATGGTGCTGGAATGCCTGCTCAACATCACGCGATCGATCTGATGCGGGCAATTGAAACAGATCGGTGGATGGTTCGGGCTAGTAATACTGGTTATTCAGCCGTGATCGATCCACATGGACGAACACAATGGATTTCTAAACTAAAT
The DNA here is from genome assembly GCA_026786125.1 of Chamaesiphon sp. Taxonomy (GTDB): domain Bacteria; phylum Cyanobacteriota; class Cyanobacteriia; order Cyanobacteriales; family Chamaesiphonaceae; genus Chamaesiphon. Next base: position 677 of record JAJAYU010000213.1, on the reverse strand, counting down.
GAATTTGTTGCTCACGCTGATCAAGTGTATCGCCGCAATACTCAAACTTTATATGTTCAGTTTGGTAATTGGTTAACACCATTGTTGTTTGCGATCGGGTTAAGCTTATTTATCATTAGTTCTAGATTTTCAAAAAGGTGTGCAGCAAACACCGATCGCCGAAATCGATAACAGGGCTGATAGCTGTCATTACTCTCCTATTCTCGTGTCGTCTAATAGCCCCTTTTTCTTCTTCTGGGTTATTTAGCTTTGCGGTAGTAGCGTCTAGACTTAAACTCATTTCTTAGTTAAACCAGATCTTGTCTCCTTTTGCAACCCCTATTTTACCTGCATTTATTGGGAAGTTACGTTAATTTCTCCGCCAAGATTACGATCTCGCGCCAGATGCTAATCAGCTATGATCGGCTCAAACAATTTTTTACTACGGGAAGAGATAATTGGGTAGATTGAAAACTGTATGACTCGCTGTTGTTTTTCTCAATCGCAGCGGGCATAATAACGATACATTTAGATCCATATTGCTAAGTAATGATAAAAATTATTGATAAACAAAGAGTAGCGGTAATTGGAGCCGGAGGCCATGCAAAGGTTGTAGCATCTACACTTTTGGCAGTAGGTTATAAGGTGATCGGATTCTATGATGACGATCCGCACAAATGGGGTGAGTCGATCTTTGG
>JAJAYU010000212.1 GCA_026786125.1 Chamaesiphon sp. | reverse complement strand
TCTCAGAGATCGTCAATCGATCGGATAGAGATTGCTCGCCCCGCTGTAATGCCCCAAAACAGCTCCTACCTTGCTGTAAAGCCGCTTCACTAATCCCTCCCCAAGACAACATTCCCAATAAGTCGGCAGTAGCCGCTGGAGCCAAGTAGGTGCGATATTTACCCCGCTCGATCGTCTGCAATGGTTGTGCCAGCCGTGCTAATTGAGTTTTCGACTCGGCAATCTTGGCTTGATAAGTCAGATGATCCCAATGACTCCCTGCCAGAGTGCCTTTGACAGCTTGCCCGGTACTGGTAAATAAGGAGTAATCCAGGGTATAAGACTCGGTAGCGAACCAATGTTTTTGACCATTACTATCGGCATACCCCCGCATCACCATCCCCGCCGCATACAATCCGGTAAAGTCTAACCCACTAACTACGGGCAATAAGCTCCCGACAACATCCGCTTCTGGTAACAATTCCCCTGGGTGGATCTCACGGCTGGTGGCAGCTCCAGTAGGGGTCACTAAATAAGGATCGACTGGCAGTTGTGGTAATTCTGATCGCAGCAACTCCAGTGCTGCTTGTGCTTGGGGTAGATCGATTTCTAGATCGCCAGTAAAGGGAAACTCGATCGAATTGCGCCGCTGCTGGTAAATTAGCTTCAGTTGGAGATTGCCATCTTGAACAATTCCCGTCTGTCGCACCTTCGCCTGATTAAATCGGGTAAATTGACTGACTTCCCCTTGCAATCGCAGGGTAAATTGTTCGTCAGCGTGAAGCTGATGGTTCAACTCAGCCAACACCCGATCAAAACTAGCTTCTAATTTATCTACCACAGTCGATTCTTTCATAATTACCAATCTTAGTCAGAGGCATCACTTAATCTACGCAAATTACGCCAACTCTAACCACCGTTCTGTCGTGGTGTCGAGAGTTTTATTAAGTTGCTCTAATTGATTATTTAATGCTTGAAGTTGACTATAATCTGCCTTGGGTGAATTAGATAGTTGATGAGCCAGCTTGACTTTGTCAGCCTCCAATTTGGCGATTTGAGCTTCCAGCTTGGTAAATTCCCGTTGCTCCCATGTCGATAAACGGCGTTTCTTTTCCTCTTTCGGTGCTTCTAGTACTGCAACTGGAGCCGCTTTGGTAACTGTTTTAGGATTAGCTTGATTTTTAGCAGCCAATTTTTCGGCAGTAGCTTCGGCTTGTTTGTAGTCGAGATAAACTGAATAATTACCTGGATACTCACGGATTTTACCTTCTGGTTCGAGGGCAAATATTTTCTCAACTGTGCGATCGAGGAAATATCGATCGTGAGAAACTACGATCACGCAACCGTTAAATTCAGATAGATATTCTTCCAAAACTCCCAGTGTTTGCACATCAAGATCGTTGGTTGGCTCATCAAGAATCAATACATTGGGTGTGCTCATTAATACTCGCAATAAGAATAATCGGCGTTTCTCACCCCCAGAGAGTTTACTAATCGGCGTATATTGTTGATTGGGGGTAAATAGAAACCGCTCCAACATTTGGGACGCGCTAATTTGACTACCATCGGCGACTTTGACGTATTCACCGACTTCTTTGATGTAATCGATCGCACGGAGTTGTTCGGTACCTGCTTCGAGCAAGTCCTCAGAGTGTTGATCGAAGTAGCCAATATGAATAGTGGTACCGATATCAACAGTGCCGCTATCGGGCTGTAATCGTCCCGTGCAGATATCCATCAGAGTTGATTTCCCAGTTCCATTTTCACCGATAATCCCAATCCGATCTTCGGGTGAAAATTCGTAGGTAAAGTCTGAAATTAAGGTGCGATCGTCATAAGCTTTAGATACGCCCACAACTTCAATTACTTTCTTACCGATTCTCCGCCCAGGCGTAGTAATATCTACCTTGCCCGTTGCCTGTTTAAATTCCTTTTCTTTGAGATCTTCTGCTCGCCCAATTCGGGCTTTTTGCTTGGTACTGCGAGCTTTCGCACCCCGTTGCAACCACGCTAATTCACGGCGGAGTAAGCCAGCATGTTTGCGCTGGGTACCAACCATTGACTCTTCCGCGAGGGCTTTCTTCTCTAGGTAATAAGTATAGTTACCACTATAAGTAAAGATATCACCCTGGTCGATTTCGATGATCCGATTAGTGACTTTATCCAAGAAGTATCGATCGTGTGTAATCAATAAGATCGCCCCCCGATAGCGACTCAAATATTCTTGCAACCACTCTACTGACATTGCATCCAAATGGTTGGTTGGCTCATCCATTAGTAGAGCATCTGGTTCGGATAATAATGCTGCTGCTAAGGCAATTCGTTTGCGATATCCACCCGATAAATCACCGACTTTTGCCTCGAAATCCACAATCCCCAATTTAGTCAAAATAATCTTGGCTTTCGTCTCCACTTCCCAAGCATTCAGCGCATCCATCCGCTGCATCACATCGGATAATTTATTCAATAATTCAGTTGATTCATTATTCTCAGGATGAGCTAATTTTTCGGATACTTCCTCATACTCCCGCACCAATTGCATTTGCTCGCCACTATCGGCGAATACCTGCTCTAGTACAGTATGATTTGGATCCATATCTGGCTGTTGGGGCAAATAGATAGTACGAACCCCAGGATTGAGTAAAATCTGACCACCATCGATCGGTTCCAAGCCAGCGATCATCTTTAATAACGTCGATTTCCCCGATCCATTCATCCCGATTAATCCCACTTTGTCCGCCGCATCTAAGCTAAACGATCCACCTTTGAGAATCTCTTTGATTCCAAAGTCTTTTTTAACTGATTGCAACGTAAAAATAGTCATATAGTTGTGGTTTGTGCTGGGAGGTAGTGCTTAGTTGTGGCAGAGGTTAGGCTTTGGACTTTCAGTTCGGCTCCGCTCACTGATCGGCTTTAGGGTTTGGGAAAAATGGGTATCCCCGACTAAATTTATTGAAATCGTGGTTAAGGCTCAACAAACACAATAATTCCCCACTCAGTTCTGGGTATGTGCCGCGAACTGGGTGAGGTAACTATCATTGTATGTCGATCGAGCATGTTGATGTTGGATATTGCTCAATTCTCCTTAGGTCAAGGCTCCGGTAGTTACCAGATCGATTCCAGACTTGATACAATATGTTCAGTCCTCGCCATTGCAGGAGTATCGTTTCGATGACCTTATCAACAGTAATAGTAACTCATCCTCGATTTGAATCTTTTGAGGATTATTTAGATTATACAGATGACAACAATCGGCTGTATGAATTATTTAACGGGGAATTAGTTCAAGTGCCACCAGAATCAGGCTTTAATATTGGGATTGCTAATTTTTTATTTTCTTTTTTCCTACCCGTTGTTGGCTATTTAAGAGTGCGCGGACATGGGTTAGAGCTAGAAGTCAATGGTGAACCTCGCAATCGTTATCCCGATCTGACAATTATTAAAGCAGAACACATAGAGCAATTACATGCTCGCAATACAATCAGATTACATATGGCACCGCCAGATTTGGTTGTAGAAGTAGTTAGCCCTGGCAATTTGCAAAGAGATAGAGACTATATCGCCAAACGAATCCAATACCAAGATCGAGATATTCCTGTCTATTGGATTATCGATCCACAAGTTAAAGAAATTATAGTTTTAACATTGACAGCGGCAGGGTATCAAGAGCAAATTTATCGGGGAAATGATCGGTTAAAGTTCCAAGATACATTGCTAGATTTAACTGCTGATCAAGTTTTATCCGCTGGTTATTGATACCCACAAAATACCCCACTCAG
>JAJAYU010000211.1 GCA_026786125.1 Chamaesiphon sp. | reverse complement strand
ATATCCGATCGCGTGCTAACTGAAAAGCCCGCACAAAATCCGCGCCACTACTATATTCAAACAGTAAATTTTCGAGAAAATCTTGGGCGATGCGATTGGGAATTTCCGCCCGCATCACAATCAAATAGGGAATATTCACATCATTTAATTGATGAGCAATGCCCAAACCACTACAACAGTTAAAAATAGCAATTTGCAAACCACAAACAACTGCCTTCTTGATTTCTGATTTAAGGATACTAATTTCTAAAGGTGTTTGAGGATTGAGATAAATAACTCCCTCTAGCTCACTTTCATATTCGATACTTTCTCCATGTCCGCTGATATAGAGGAGATCGGAAGCACCTAAATTTAATCGATCGACGATATCTTGAGCTGAGGTGGTTTCAAATGGTTGGAGATTGGCATCTGGAAGCGATTGTAAGCACTGAAAATCGCGATCGAGATTTAATAGTGGATCTGTACCGAACAGGGCGAGAATATCTACCTTACCGTTGGGCTGGATGAGCAGATTACTAACATCAGTATTCTCAGGGTTGCTAAATACTTCTACCGCTAATGGATAGTCGCCAAAGAAATTCCATAAATACCACGGCAATTGCCAGATCGATCGCTGTGAAGCTTGGATGACAACTGTAATTTCTCGATCGGCATTAAGTTTAGTTCGTAGTGATTTTTCGATCCGAGCAAAATCACTTTCATTTAGCCATTTATTAAATTCTATTTTAAGCCGCTCGTGAAGATTTCGTAAGTCTTGAATGGAAACATTCGTAATTGCTTGTTCGGCAAATTTTACGCTCCGATGCGATAGATCTCGATTCAGACGAACTATTTCTCTATATAATAACTCCCACTTATTTAACGATGATTTTAGATCGGGTGCGGCTGACAAGCTACATAGATTTTGCCACGGTTTTAGATCGTCTCCTTGGAGTTCGATATTAACGGAGCTAAAGCCAGAGCCTAAATCGCCATTACCTAATTTGATGATAATTTTTTGCATAGTAATAATCGAGCGAGTTAAACTACAAAGCGTTCGATTGTTAGACAACTATTGAGTTGCAGTTGGATACTAAATTCTGTCCCAATCGAGCAGGTAAAAGATGGTAATTGGATATAATCGTCATTAGTTCTAGCTACTACCGTGCGTAAAGCCGATCCATTTTCATCTAGGTAACTCAATTGCAATTGAGGGGGAATAATTCGTTCGCCGCTACCTGGATGGATCTGGACTAATACTCGTACCTCCCCGTCGGATTGAGCGATAATTCCGACTAATAATACTACGCGATGGTGCTGTAGCTCTAGTTGTAGATCGATCGATTTCGATCGATCTACCGTATAATTACTTCTAGCAATTTCTGGTTGGTAATAATTTCCCCAACCACTGGCTATGGTATTGTTGAACTTAGCTTGTAACTGGAGTTTAGACTAACGAAGAAAAGTACTCAGGTCCAAAAATAAGTACCCAAGAGAGAAGGGAAAAGGGGAAGAACTAGTTAACTAGCCAGTTTTTGGCGATTGTTTAGGCGGAGAAACACGCTTTTTAGCGATGGGATAAAGAGTTCGAGGAGTACATTTAAACCCCGTAGCCCGACCAGGCGATTTTCCCCGACTTTTAGGTGGAATAGCTGGAGTACCAATCTTGAGTAAAAGTGAAAACATAGACTGCTGGGCGGGTTCCCCGCCCAGTGGGCAACGCGCCCAGGAGCTAATTTAATGCTAGCAGATTGCCAAGGCAAGCGAAATTCTGTCACTAAGTTTTTAGCCAACCAAAGTTGCCAAGTCATCAATGGCATGAGATCACTCCAACGCCCAGATTGTTCTGGAGTGGTAAAACTAGGCATTGTCCAATGTAGTCTTTGTTTGGCAAAACGATACCAGTGTTCAATCCCAAATCGACGGAGATACTGATGCCAAATCTCTTCTAGACTCAACGTGTGTTTTCCCGTCCAAACTAGCCATAATGGTGGCATCAATCGACCTTCACCTGTGGCTGTAAGTCGTTCAACCAGAATGAGATTAACGGGATGTTTAGGTGCTGGATAGAAATGTAATCCTTTCCACATAGTCACCTTAACTTTACCGCAGACTGATTCGGGCAATTCCAAAACTCGGTCGGGGATTGTCCAGGTTTCTGGGTCTTTAAGTTGAAATTTCCGACCGTGTTTACGGGGACAGCCACGACCACTATATGGTGGTGGCGCAGTCCACAAACAAGTATTGGAGCGGATTCTCATCACACTCTCAATCTCCAGATCTGATGTTGCCAGCACCCATTTAGCATTGCCATATTCGCGGTCTAAAAGTATTAATGCTCGCTGTGGTAGATGCTTTACTAGTTGTTTAATTTGCCATGCTGCTTTACTAATTGGTGATTCCCAACTAGTAATCCTTTCATGTCTAACTGGCAATGCCCAACTGCCTTCACCATCTGGTATCCATGCAATTGTGCTGTATCCTTGTCCTGCTACAATCGTTGATTGTTTCTGGTGTTGATATGTTCGGTCTTTAAGTGTTTTTGCATCAATTCTGCCCCAACTTGTATGGTCTATGACGAACACACTATACTCCGCCTTCGGTATTTGTTTGATATATATTTGTGCTAGCCGATTTCGTTGTGGTCTGCTATCTTCTATTGCTTCATAGGTACTTGAGTACTGGCGACGAAATAATGGGCTGAGTGAAAATTCGGCTAGTGAGGATGCTTGTCTTGTGGTCATCACTGCATCCATTAGTTCAAATGTTGCATCTTTGGCTTTGGTCAGCAATTCATATGCTGCTTGACGAAATGTTTGTAATCGTTCACAGTTCATCATAAGGAAGTGAATGAGATTTCTTTCACCCTTATTCTCTTCCCTCTGGTAGCTTTGGTCTATCCTTTGCTACCTTTTCTTATCTTTCTAGTCTAAACTCCAGTTGTAACCAATCAGATAAACTAAAAGTAGGTACTGGTGTGCGTGCGAGGACTGCTTGTTGCAGACGAGTTTGATATAACTGGGTGCGGAGATTGGGGTTATTGAGAATGCTTCCCCATTGGGAAAATTCAACTTTAGTACGTGGTGAATAGGGCGAAGGCGTACTTAATTGTTGGATTAATTCGAGCGCGCGATCTAAACTCAGATCGGGTAACTCAGGGGTAGCGACAATTTCATTGAGATTTAACGCTTGTGCCATCCATAAGATGTCGAGATTGGTAACTAATCGCTCGCTGGGTAAACTATAAGTACGATCGCGTCCAGTATATTCACCCTGTTGCTTGAGTGTGCGGTGAGAGGTAAATCCCCAAATATTCATCAATTTGGGATCGAGATCGATCTGTACGGCTAGATAATAATCGCCCTGGAGATTTGGTAAATCAACCCATTCTTGAGGTACGCGAAGTTCGTCGCGATCTAGTGTATCGGTAGGAATTAAAATTAATCTAGTTTTCCCAATTTCGATCGCACAACCATTGACTACATCCCACAGTGGATACATCTCTAGATCTGAAAAGCTCGGAGCATAATCGATTCCCGATGCTGTCAACCACGATCTAAATTTGTGCAGACATAATTGATTAGATCGGGCATGATTCAATCCAGTTCGATTAGAGTAAAGCTGCGGTGATGGTTCGGCAATTTGGAGATCGGCATCGGTAATTTCTAGCCAGAGTGTCTCCCGATCTATCTGCGCGATCTGTTCTAAATTTAACATCTTTCAAATTTCAATTACTAATTTGGATATTGCTACTTGACTAGCTTGAGCAGATCTCAACCCAACAAAGACAGTCGTTTTAGCTAATCCCATCTGTGCTGATTTGAAACTAAATTGCCATTGCTGTTCGATTTGCTCGACAAGTAAATCGGTAACATTCGATTCGTTCAGCTTTGCTGTACCGGAGGTAATCGAGTTAGAATCGGTGACAATCAGAGCGAAGATTTCCAATAATAATTCTGCATATAAATCGCCACAAATTAGTTTGAGTCGAGCGACGATTGAGTTGAGTAGCTCGATCGATAGCTGCTCATTCCCAAAATTATTTGCGTGTAAATCCGTTGCTAGTTGCTTCAAACAGCGATCGCGACGGTTTTTGGCAGTAGTAGCGTTGACATCTAGCTCGATGCCTACTTCTTTTTGAGTAAGTTCCAAACCATAGAAAAACATCAATACTCGATCGCTATCGATCGCTAATTTGTTCGATAATTCGATAACATCCTGCTTGAGAATGTGGGATTCTAATATTTGGTGACGATGGCTCGGATCGGGGATGAGATCGATCAGGGCTGTACCCTCAGCATCGTTATTACCGATCGATCTGTCGAGCGCATCCGGTTGTGGTTGGAGATAGT
>JAJAYU010000210.1 GCA_026786125.1 Chamaesiphon sp. | reverse complement strand
GTGATAATCCCTTTTCCAGTGCGATAAGCATCGTGGATCCCTTCGATCCCCATAATCTCGCCACCTGTGGGAAAATCAGGGCCAGGGATTAATTCCCACAATTTAGCATCGGGCAGATCTGGTTTGTCAATTAAGGCGATCGCACCGTCCAGAATTTCACCGATATGGTGGGGCGGAATATTCGTCGCCATCCCTACCGCAATCCCACTACAGCCATTGATCAACAGGATCGGCACCTGAGCAGGTAAGACTGTCGGCTCTTGTTGGGAGTTATCGAAATTTCCAGCAAAATCAACCGTCGCTGTACTAATTTCACTCAGTAAAGCCTCATGAGCAATTGGAGCTAACCGCGTTTCGGTATACCGCATCGCCGCTGGCGGATCGTTGTCCACCGAGCCAAAATTGCCGTGTCCGCCTAACAGGGGATAACGGGTTGAAAAATCTTGAACGAGTCTAACTAAGGCATCATAGACCGATTGGTCGCCGTGGGGGTGATATTTGCCCAGCACATCCCCAACCACACGAGCACACTTCCGATAAGGACGATCTGGTGTCAATCCCAGCTCGTGCATCGCATAAATAATCCGCCGATGCACAGGCTTCAATCCATCCCGCACATCCGGCAATGCCCGCCCCACGATCACACTCATGGCGTATTCCAGGTAAGATGTCTGCATCTCCGAATGCAGGGAAATTGGAATAATTTTTTCTGTACCCAGCAGATCCAACTGTTTTACCATGAGTTCAAATGTCTATCTCGATCGCTTTAGTTAATCCTCAGTCTGCCACAAACTGTTCGCAATCGGGTTAGACCGTGAAATAATAATACATTATTACTAAGAAAGGGGATAGGGGATAGGGTACAGGGGGCAGGGGGCAGAACGCAAGCGTTCTCTCTGGCTTTTCGTCCCTATTCCCTATCCCCTATCCCCAATTCCCTTCCCCCGATCCCCTAGCTGGAGCCTTAGTAATAAAATCTCTAATTATCGGAGTCTGAATCAATTTACGGGTGTCATTGAGCAGTTTTTCGCCCCAGAGATTTTCTTTGAGGTATTGGATGTTGGCGTAGCGACTGTCGAGGACGATCGCTTTTTCGGCGGTGGTAAAGGCTTCGGCTTGTTTGCCTTGGACAAATAGGGCAACAGCGATCGCCAGAGTTGGTTCGGCGGCTTTGGGATCGATCAAGAGTGCTCTTTGCCAGTTTTGGATCGCACCGTTTACGTCGCCTTTTTCATAGCTAACTAAGCCAATATTATTAATTGCTGGCCAGAACTTGGGATCTTTTTTGACAGCTTTTTGGTATTGAGCGATCGCGTCTGGATACTTGTTAGACTTATAGTAGGCATTCCCTAGATCGAACAGGGCACTGTTATTATCTGGCTTAATTTTTAGTCCGGCATTAATGGTTTCGATCGCTTGTGGATTGTCACCTTTTTGAAAATAGGCCGAGCCTAGCATGAATAGTACATCTGGATCTTGGGGCTTGATTGCTTTAGCTTGCTGGAGTGCATCGATCCCTTTTTGATACTTTTGAGTTTGAACGTATAAGGTACCCAAAAACAACCAGGCTTCATGATTTTTGGGTGCTAATTGAGTTGCCAATGCCACGCGAGGAATCGCCTGTTCATATTGTTGAAATTGTACCAAACCTGCGGCTTGTCGCAACAGACTTTTGCTTGTTTCGGTTAGGGATTGGGGATCTTGCTTGGGAGTATATGGTAGTAGGGCTTGGCTATAAGTTGCAGTTGGTATACTCACAATCCCTAGACAGGCGGTAAGTAGTAATAAATAAATCCGTTTGGGCACAATAAATACAGGGTTAGGTAGATAGTAGGAAATCGGTGGATTTGGAGCTGCTCAAAGATCTAAATTTAAATTGACGGTCGTAGTGTTTTCCGGTTCCATCATAGGACAGATACTATCGCAATTTTCGATGGATTAGTTGTATAGATTGAGGGCACGGGTTGTGGCTAAGCTCACATCCGTCAAACTAATTGCCATATAAGGTAGAGATTTTACTACCGATCGATATGACTTTTGACACTAGCAATCCTTTGTAGAGACGAGTTAAAATAAATGTAAATAAACGTAACAAATACTATTCGCCAGTCCTTCCTCTGTAAATTAGCTAGCCATGAGTTCCCATGCAACTATCCCTACTCAAAAATCTTAAACATCCGTTCCCTGTTGTAGTAGGTATTGCAGCAGCGACAATTGGTGTAGTAGCACTAGGAAGTCTTGCCATGACGCAATTCAAGCCAGCTCCTAAAATCGATCTCGAACGCTACACTGTCGCAGCAAAAGCCCAAGATTTGACCGATAAAATCATGGCTAGTGGTAATGTTATTCCGTTTCAGACTGCAAATCTTAGCCCAAAGACATCTGGTAGAGTTGCTCAACTGTTTGTCGAACAAGGAGATCGGGTGATTCAGGGGCAAAAAATCGCCCAGATGGAGAATGCGAAGGTTCAAGCTGGATTTGCTCAAGCTCAGGCGAATGTCCAGCAAGCCCAGGCTAATCTGAATAAGGCTAAAAATGGCACGCGAGCCGAAGAAATCACCCAAGCTCAAGCTAGACTGAACCAAGCCCAAGCCAATCTGAATAAGGCTAAAAATGGCAATCGTCCCGAAGAAACCGCCCAAGTGCGGGCAAAAGTAGCTCAGGCTCAAGCAAATCTAAATTTAACTAAGTCCATAGCTCCCCAGCAAATCGAACAGGCTCAGGCTCAAGTCTCCGCTGCTACAGCGAAGCTTAAACTCGCCAAAGCCCAGATCGATCGGTATCGATCTCTAAAACAGTCAGGGGCAATCGCTCAAGATAAACTCGATCAAGCAACATCTGACTATCAGACAGCCAGAGCTAATCTGCTGGAGACTCAACAAAAACTGTTGCAGGTACGAAATAATAGTCAATCCGAACTGAGTCAACGCCAAGCTGTTGTCAGCGAAGTTCAACAATCCTTGCGCCAGTCACAGCTCGGTAGTCGATCTGAAGATATCGCTAGTTTAGCCGCCCAAGTAGCCCAAGCCCAAGCAGCATTTCAACAGGCAAAAAATGGCAGTCGCCCTGAAGAAATTGCTCAATTAACCGCAGCCGTAGCAGTTGCCAATGCTCAATTACAATCAGCTCGATCACAATTATTAGATTCGACGGTTATTGCCCCTTTTGCGGGATTAATTACCCAAAGATATGCCAGTATTGGTGCCTTCGTTACGCCCACCACTTCTGCTTCAACTAGTACATCAGCAACCTCTACTTCGATTGTCGCCATTGCCAAAGATATGGAAGTTAAAGCGAAAGTACCAGAAGTAGATATTGGCAAAATTAAAGTTGGTCAAAAGGTCGTAGTAACTGCTGATGCTTTTAGCGATCAGCCATTTCAAGGTACAGTCCGATTGGTCGCCCCAGAAGCAGTAGTTGAGCAAAATGTCACCTCATTTGAAGTGCGGGTTGCCCTCGATACTGGTAAGGACTTATTGCGATCGGGTATGAACGTCAATACCATTTTTAGTGGTAAGAAAACTAGTAATGCGCTGACAGTTCCAACTACGTCAATTGGATCTAAGAAGGGTAAAACTGGTGTTTATATCCCTGACGAAAATAACGAACCAAAATTTAAAGAAATTAAAGTTGGTGGCACTGTCAAAGATAAAATTCAAGTTCTGGAAGGTCTAAAATCTGGCGACCGAGTCTTCATCGATATTCCCCCAGGATTCAAAGAAAAAATGATGGGCGATAAGCAGTAACAAATATGAATCTAGTTGAAAGTCTCACGATGGCAGTCCAAACTCTCGTATCGAATAAGATGCGAAGCGGTTTGACAATGTTAGGTATTGTAATTGGTAATGCTTCGGTAATTGGGATGATTGGAATTGGTGAGGGGACTCAAATTCTCGCCCAAGATCAATTCAAAAATCTGGGACCAAATACCTTATTTATCTTGCCTGGATCTCCCAAAGCGCAGAATATTCGATCGGGTGGTGTGCCGCCAACACTAGTTCTCAGCGATGCTAGAGCGATCGCCCGTCAAGTGCCATCCGTTGCTGGTGTCGCCCCAGTTTTACAGAATTCATTCGTGGTGAGCTATCAAAATATCACTACTACTTCGATTATTCAAGGCACAACTAAAGAATTCCCAACTGTGCGTAATTTTGCCGTTAGCAAAGGCCGATTTGTGACAGATCAAGATGTCAAAGACGATAAGCAAGTTGCCATGTTGGGTACAGATATTGCCCAACGCTTATTTGGTAATAACGATCCATTGGGCAAGCAAATTCGGGTCAATAATATCAGCTTTGAAGTCGTTGGTTTAATGGAAGCAAAAGGTTCTTCCTTTGGGAGTAATCAAGACGATGCAATCTTTGTCCCAATTACGACCATGAGTAAGCGAATCATCGGTCGAACTTCACCATTTGGACTCCGAGTATCCTTAATTTCAGTATCGGCAAAAAATAGCGAAAGTATGGATGCTGCCGAGTTTCAAATTACCAATTTACTCCGCCGCCGCCACAAAATTGTCAATGAAGATGATTTTACCGTGCGGAATCAAAAAGATGCATTGCAAATCGTCGGTACAATTACTAGTGCATTAACATTACTATTAGGGGCGATTGCTGGTATCTCCTTATTAGTTGGTGGCATCGGCGTAATGAATATCATGCTGGTATCTGTAACTGAACGTACCCAAGAAATTGGTCTACGAAAAGCGATCGGTGCAACTCAAAATGATATCCTAGTCCAATTCACAATCGAAGCAATTATTCTCTCTACCGTCGGGGGAATTATCGGCACTTTAATTGGGATTGGTGGTATTGTCTTAGTGCGAAATTTCACTCCCATGACTACAGCCACTGTTTCACCTCCAGCGATCATTTTGGCAGTCAGTGTTTCCGGTGCAATTGGTTTATTCTTTGGAGTTGTTCCGGCTCGACAAGCTGCTAGACTAGATCCGATCGAAGCATTGCGAAGCGTTTAATTGAACTGAAAGTGGATTGCACGATCCACTATTCACTATCCACTATCCACTTAAATTGCATTACCGACGTTTTGGCAAAACTAATCTCAACCTTTCTGCATTTTCTCTAGGGACAATGCGCTGTTTAAGCGATCCTGAGACAGCTTATCGAACGATCCATCAAGCTGTTTCGTCAGGGATTAATCATCTTGAAACAGCCAGAGGCTATGGACAAAGTGAAGCCTACTTGGGGCTAGCTCTGCAACGAGAACTACCAGTAGATCGATCGCAATTGTATATTACAACCAAGCTGTCACCCACACCCGATCGATCGATCATGGCGGAGTGGATTGATGAATCTTTGAGTCGTTTACAAGTTGACTATATTGATTGCTTGGGCATTCACGGGATTAATACTCAGGAGCATCTAGACTGGGTAACAGATGGTTGCTATCCGGCGATTGCAGATGCGATCGAGTCTGGCAAGGTTAGACATGTTGGGTTTTCTACTCACGGTAGTTTGGAGCTGATTCTCGCCGCCATCGAGACAAAATTATTTGAATTTATCAACCTCCATTATTATTACTTCTACCGAAGATTGGCTCCAGCGATCGAACTTGCCTGTAAATATGACATGGGAATATTTATTATTTCTCCTGGGGATAAAGGGGGGAAACTTTATACCCCACCGCCAAATTTAGTCGAATTATGCCAACCATTAACACCACTAGCTTTTAACTATCGCTGGTTATTGGCAGACGATCGAATTAGTACCCTCAGTCTCGGTGCGGCTGATCCTGATGAGCTATACCCATCGTTGGATGTAGCTAATGCTAATTATCCATTAACTAATGTTGAAATCGGTATAATCGATCGACTAGAACGACAATTACAAACTAGTCTCAACACAGATCTTTGTAGTCAATGTTATGCCTGTTTACCTTGCCCCGCTCAGATCAATATCCCTGAAGTCTTGAGACTGCGAAATCTAGCGGTTGCTTACGATATGACTGATTATGGAAAATACCGTTATCAAATGTTTGAAAATGCTGGGCATTGGTTTCCAGGGATGAAAGCAGATCGTTGTAATGATTGTGGTGATTGTTTGCCCCGTTGCCCACAAGAATTGAATATTCCGCAGCTCTTAACCGATGCACATGACAAGCTGCATACTCGTCAGGGTAGAAGATTGTGGGATTAGTGGAACAAATCCTCACATCTCGCATCAGTATGAAAATATTAGTAATAAGCATAAATCCAGGGTATCCCGACACCATTAACCTGTAGGGGTGCCCTTAATGGGTACCCAAGGAATGTGGCAGCAGGATCTATAGATTGGGTTGAAGAATGTTGGCGTTAGCGGAGCGTTTGCCTTAGCAATAGCCTCTCCGTCAGGAGACAACCCAACAAACCCAGCTCAGCGTGTCAGTTGGGTTTTGCTACGCGCAACCCAACCTACTAATCTCTGCATTTTACCAAATATTTTAACTATGCATCATCTCAAGTTTTATCTAACCATTATTGCCTTTGTTACGGCAACCCTTTCTCCATTCATCTATTCAGTCAAAATTGCCCGCGCAGACCTCAAATCATCTGTACCAATTCAGTCAAGTATTCTAACTAATCAAAGCTTCACCAGCCAAGGTACCGAAATCTTATTAAATGGTAAAACTCTAACTATTCCCTGGGGACAGTGGCAAGTTGGAAAGAGTCTAAGATTGGGCATTAGTGATACTGCACTTGATCGACAGATGGGCGTAGAATTGTTTAGTAATAGTAACTATCAAACCCAACCGCTCGATTGGTACGCTACTCAACGATCGCCAATTAATCTCAAGACTAAACTTAGTAAGCAATATCGGTATCTAGATATCACCGATCTGGCGAAAAGTAGCGGTTGGCAATGGCAACTAGTTGGCAGCAAACTCCAACTCAATACCCCACCAACTAGAGTAACCAAAGTTCAGCGTCAAACTACTCCTAAAAACGGTAAAATCGCCGTCACACTCGCTGGCGAAGCCTCTCTGAAAGAGAATCGATCTACGCCCTGGAAATTGAGCCAAACTCCTACAGAAGGCTACCTAACGATCGAAGCAACCGCAGATCCAGCCTTACTTGCTCAATTCAATGTCCCCCCAACCGTTGATCCTGCTAATATTGACCCAGATGACGATCCTACCGCACAGAAATTAGAATATAAAGTCACCAGTAATAATAACCAAACAATCATCCAATTTCCGATCGTCAAAGGACAACGAGCTAGGGCAAAATTATTATCATCAACTCATCTGGAGGTTAGTATAAATTCCAGCTCTGAGATGATACCCGATCGAGAGATAAATTGGGCACCAGGATTGAAGTGGAGGCAGAAGTGGATCAGATTAGTCGCAAGTAATTTTCCTGTTAGTTATCTCGAAATCGATCCGCGTCAAAAAAGTATTAAACTTAGACCAATCTTATCCCAAGAACCAAATCAAGAACCAAATTTAGTCGGTAGTAATCATCTGATTAAATTTGCCCCACCCATCCAAGTTGCCGCCGCAATTAATGGTGGCTATTTCAATCGAAATAATCGGATGCCATTGGGCGCAATCAAACGAGACGGACAATGGTTGTCTAGTCCGATTTTAAATCGTGGTGTGGTTGGGTGGAACGATGGTGGCAAAATTGGTATTTCTCGGCTCAAAATGCAAGAAACGATCGATACATCCACAGGGGCAAAACTACCTACCCTCGCACTCAATAGTGCTTATGCACAAGCCGGATGGAGCCGCTACACCAGCGAATGGGGTAGCACTTATACCCCAATTCAAGCTAATGAATCGATCGTCACCATCCAGCAAGATAAAGTCACCCAAATTACGCCTGGAAACCTCGCTGGCAGCATCAAGTTGCCAATTCCGATCGATGGGTATTTGCTAGTTTTGCGGGGGCAACCAGAGCTATTTGGGAGTATTAAAGTTATCACTGTTGTCCCTAGTCAAACTGCCATAAATCTCAAGGGGGGCACTTCAGCAAATGAGTATTTACCTGAATTAAAGGCAAAACCAGCTTTGTCTAGTCTGCCCATCGGTACTACCCTGACGATCAAAAGGCAACTTACCCTACCTGAATTTGAGAACTATGCCCAGATTCTCGGTGCTGGCCCGTGGTTAGTCCAATCCGGTAGAATAGTCCTCGATGCCAAAAGTGAAAACTTCGGCGCAGCCTTTAGTAAAGAATCTGCCGTCCGCAGTGCGATCGCCAACACTTCGACTGGTAATATTATCCTCGTAGCCGTCCACAATCGCGCTGGCGGTAAAGGCCCCACTCTGGCAGAAATGGCTCAACTGATGCAACAAATGGGCACCACAGACGCACTCAATCTCGATGGTGGTAGCTCTACCAGCTTATACCTCGGCGGGCAACTAGTCGATCGAGCCTCAGCTACAGCTGCACGAGTCCACAATGCAATTGGGATCTCGATCCAACCATAATTTAGCAAAAAAATGGCGATAATTAGAATGCTAATTATCGCCATTTAAGTTTAAACCCCGATTTCCCTTCGTAATGAGTGCAAATTAGAGCAACACTACTAACAAGAATACTTCTGAACGTCGGTTGCTGATTTGACTAGCGGAACCAACCTTCATGTCCTAAATATAACTGCTTG
Organism: Chamaesiphon sp.; assembly: GCA_026786125.1. Classification (GTDB taxonomy): domain Bacteria; phylum Cyanobacteriota; class Cyanobacteriia; order Cyanobacteriales; family Chamaesiphonaceae; genus Chamaesiphon. The sequence continues at coordinate 2,215 of JAJAYU010000210.1, read as the reverse complement.
AATCTCGATCGACCTCAGCCATTTTGCTAGGAGCTAAGAAATAATTGTTACAAGCATCTGTAAGTATTGATGGCTAAACCAATGATACATCTTCAAAAATATCTACTACGGGAATCGAGCAATTAATACTAGCCAACTGCAAGATATCGCCCCGATAATATGATTGCAATACCCATAGCCCTTGAGAACTACGCTGGAAATAGTCTACTCTTTGTCTAGTTTGACTTACCAAAACGTATTCTTGGAGACTTTCCATTTGCTGATAGTCAGTAAATTTATCACCTCTGTCGAAGGCTTCCGTACTAGTAGATAATACTTCAATAATTAAACAAGGATGTTGCTTGTAATGGGTTAATTCTTGATCGAGAGGATTGCACGTCACCATCACATCAGGATAATAATAGCTCTTGCGAGTAGCCAAATTCACTCGCATATCGCTCATATATGCCCGACAACTACTACCGCGCAAGTGATTTTTTAAAATCGTTGCTAAATTGAGGCTAATAGTCACATGAGCATCACTAGCACCAGCCATTGCATAGACATAGCCATCTTGATACTCGTGCTTAATCTCGCTGCGGGCTTCTGCTGCTAGGTATTCTTCAACTGTGATGTAAGCGGGCTGGCGATTGGCAATCATATTAGAAAATGAGTGAGACTGCATGTACTAACTATCATAGCCTGATCGAGAAGTCTAGCATTTGGCGATCTTAAACAGCATCTTCCAAGACATGACGATTGTTATTCCACGTCCAGATACCAGCGATGACCACGATCAGACTCACGCCCCACAAAACTGGTTGAAGTCCGAATTTGTCAGTAGCAGGACCAGTAATAATAAGGGGAATAGCTACAGCAATATTAACAGCATTATTCTGAAATCCAAACACTTTGCCACGCATTGATTCTGGTGTTTTTTCTTGGATTAGGGTTTGTATCGGTACGGCAATTAATGATGCTCCCAATCCCAGAATGCCAGCACAGAGTAGGCCAATTAACAAGTTGTTTACAAATGTGAATATTGCTAGCACAATACTCATACTGACAAAGCCAATTAGTGGTAAAGATTTTTGTTGAATACGATTACCCCAATGGCCTAAAATACCAGCTCCAATTACTAGTCCAATTCCCATTGCTGCAACTAAAAATCCAAATTGTTCTGGCTTTAGACCTACTTCGGCAGTAAGTTTAATCGATAGGATCGGCAGAGCCGCAATCGTCGAAAATAGTACAGCCAATTGCACCATTGCATTTAACAATATTTTGTTACTCCGGAGATATTTTAGACCTATTTTCAATTCGTTCCAAGGATTAATTATCTGAGCATGTCTACTAGTATCAATATTTTCATGTACCCGAACTAACTGCCCTAGTCCGGCGGCGATGAAATAGAGGATCGCGACTAAGACTTCTCGCGAACCATTTTTGCTAATACTTGTTGCAGCAGTCAAGAGTGGTTCACCAATCGCAAATCCGATAATCAGGGAAGCCATTGTGCTGGTGGTAAATAAGGCATTTGCTGTTAATAAATTCTCCGGCTTAACTACTAGAGGAATTGCTGACTGTTCTGCTGGTGCAAATGCTTGGGTTACAACCGAAATAATAAAAGTAATTAACAGTAGAGTTACAAATTCTTTCGGTAAAATTGTTAATGATAAAATTAGAATACCACGAACAACATCTGAAAACACCATGATCTTTTTCTTGGGATATCGATCAACAAATATTCCCGCTGCTGCCCCAAATAAAATTGCCGGAATCGTCGTGGCAAGCATCAAATATGAGCTAGAAGACGCGGCATATTTAATTGGAACGTTGTAGCTAGTTAATAAAGCAATTGACATTACCAACAACACTTTATCGGCAATCTGCGAGACAATTTGCCCCGTCCATAAGAATAAAAATGGTCTATTTTTGAGCAGAGCCTTAAATCCACTCGCCTCTGTAGGGGTTTTCGCAGGTATCATAGGCTGAATTAGGGAAAGGGGGTACGGGGGATGAGGGGACTGGGGGACGGGGGGACTGCATCCACCATCCACCGTCTGTAGCGATTGTACTCACTTATGGGTCGAAAAGTTTGGTGGGGTGTGACAGTCGATCTAGTGGACAGTCGATCGGAGATCGGGGATAGTGAATAGTAAGTACTAATTCGTCCTACGCTCGATCATGAACTCTACCATTGCATATCTGACTACTCAACTCGATCGAGCGATTG
>JAJAYU010000209.1 GCA_026786125.1 Chamaesiphon sp. | reverse complement strand
GGCTATGGATTCACTAATTTTAAGAATTTTAGAACTAGATGCTTGCTCAATTGGCATTTCAATAGTTAATATTGCATACTAAGTACTGAAGAGCCCATTTTCTTTGCGTTCCTTGAGACTATTCTTCGTATTGCAGTTAATACATTCCATCTAATCAATGACCTAATCGCTCGATCCAAAGCCGTAGCATACCTATACCAAATCACTAGATTTTCAGTCATTCAGCCCATGCGATCGAGATCATCGATCGGAGATGATAGAAATGTTATCAAGATTTCTGACCCAAATCATCATATCTCGTCAAAGTTAGACTAGATCGACAACTGAAGACCCACGCTCAGTTTTTGCCCTCGTAGTCTGCACGGAACAAAATAAATGTCAATGATGGTCATCACTGACAACAACCAACAACTCGCCAACGAACGTCCCTTCGTAAGCCACTATATGACTGCCCCGCTCACGATCATCAAACCAGCAGGCGTACTTGATGGCGTAAAAGCAAATCAGTTGTGCCAACAAGTGCGCGAATTATTAGCATCCGGCAATAATTTCGTGATGTTAGATCTCGCTGATGTCAATTTCATCGACAGTTCGGGCTTGGGTGCGTTGATTATCGCCCTCAAGATGCTCAGGAGTGCTGGTGGAGATCTGTATCTGTGTTCGATCGCCGAACCAGTCAGAAGCCTACTCAGTATGACACGAATGGATCGCCTATTTGAAAATGCGATCGTTCCTTCTTTAGTGAGAGTAGAGGCTGAAAAGCTGCTAAAGTAATTGATCAAATATGTAAAGATTGCGAGGAAAATTAGTTTGAGTCAGCGTTCTGGTATTGCACCCCACGGCGGTAAATTAATCAACCGCGTCGCCACTTCTGCCCAAAAAGCTGAGTTTCTGAGTAAGGCTGATAGTTTGCCGAGAGTTGAGCTAGATGAACGGGCATTTTCCGATTTAGTGATGATTGCGATCGGTGCGTTTAGTCCATTGACTGGTTTTATGCCAGAATCAGACTACAATAACGTCGTGCCCAACATGCGGTTGGCTGATGGTTTGCCGTGGTCGATTCCGATTACTTTATCGGTAACTGAAGCTGTGGCTGCACCATTGACAGTCGGTACCCTAATTCGTCTCGATGATAGTACTGGTAGATTTGTCGGTGTTTTAGAGTTAACCGAGAAATATACTTACAACAAGCAGCAAGAAGCAATTAATGTTTACCGCACCGATGATCAAAACCATCCTGGTGTGAAGGTAGTTTTCGACCAAGGTGACGTTAATTTAGCTGGTGCCGTCTGGTTACTAGAACGGGAAGCACATCCGCAATTCCCTACCTATCAAATCGATCCTGTCGCCTCCCGCGCCGCATTTCAAGCTAAAGGTTGGAATACCATCGTCGGATTCCAAACCCGTAACCCGATTCATCGCGCCCATGAATATATCCAAAAATGTGCGATGGAAACCGTCGATGGATTATTTCTCCATCCCCTAGTTGGTGCAACTAAGGAAGATGATATCCCCGCTGATGTGCGGATGCGTTGCTACGAAATCATCCTCGAACATTACTATCCGACTGATCGAGTGATCCTTGGGATTAACCCCGCCGCAATGCGCTATGCTGGGCCACGAGAAGCCATTTTTCATGCCCTAATCCGCAAAAATTATGGCTGTACCCATTTTATCGTCGGGCGTGACCATGCAGGGGTTGGCGACTACTATGGCACCTATGATGCCCAACATATTTTTAGTGAATTCGAGCCAGGTGAACTAGGGATCACCCCGATGATGTTCGAGCACGCCTTCTACTGCAAAGTGACCAAATCGATGGCGACTACCAAAACTAGCCCTAGCACCCCCGAACAACGAGTGCATTTATCCGGTACCAAAGTGCGAGACTTACTCCGCCAAGGCGAACTACCACCTCCAGAATTTTCACGTCCTGAAGTTGCTGCCGAATTAATTAGTGCAATGAAAGGCAACAAGTAGCCAGTGATTACTAACTGATAGATTACTCCGATCCTCAAATTTATGAACATTAAATTTTCAATTCCAACCGTGGCTATTGCCGCATTATTGGTACTATCTCATAGTGCGATCGCTAGTGCCGAAGCCTACAAGACTAGCAAAGGTCAAGTTGTCATCACAGGTTTAACTGCTAAAAAAAGTTATCCAGTCCAAACTGTCAATGCTAAAAATAAGCCAAAGACACTCAAGAACAAAAATGCAAATACTTGCGGTGAAGTCATCGTTGATAATGCTGTTACCTACAAATCATTAGTTGTCGGTACTGAAAAGATCGATCCAGCAACATTGAACACCAAGGATCATCCTCGGTGCAATGGTAGTAAAAAGACTGCCACCGCTGCCAAGAAAAAGGGTACTGTAAAAAATACAATCACTACTACCACAGTGAACCCATCGACAGCAATGCCTGCTGCTGTGCCTTCAGTAGCACCAATGCCTAAGTAATTTCGTAGATCCGAATGTTAACGCTGTAGGGGCGGGTTTATGCTAATAATCATAGTTAAATTCTAGAAATATCGAACGAACCCGCCCACCCCCACTAGTCAATATCGATCGGGCATAAATAATGACATGCGTTAGCGTAGCGTTTGCCCTTGCCACTACAGAACGAAAATCGATTAATTTGGATTCGTGGATGGTGATAATCGATCTGTTACTGGTGTGTGAGGGCGGGTTTGTACGATAGGTGTCGTTATACTCGAAACTATTAGCATAAACCAGCCCCTACAGATTTTTCTCTGTCGGACAAATCAGCCTTTAACGCACAAGATCCCAATCCCTATCCCAAGATCGATAGCTGATCCCCACCATCGTTTCCACCCTTCAAACCCAAATGCTTTCGCGCTGCCATCGTCACCACCCGTCCCCGTGGAGTCCGTTGCAGATAGCCGATTTGTAATAAATAAGGCTCATAAACCTCCTCAATCGTATGGCTATCTTCACCTGTAGATGCCGCTAAAGCTTCTAGCCCTACAGGTCCCCCATTAAACTGCTCCGCCATTGTCGTCAACAATAATCGATCAACCCAATCCAATCCCAGGGGATCTACATTATAAATCTCCATTGCGGCACTGGCGATCGGTTCATCAATCACAGGATGCCCCTTAACCTGTGCATAATCACGCACCCGCTTCAATAATCGATTGGCAATCCGTGGCGTGCCTCGTGCCCGTCTAGCCACCTCTGCTGCACCTTCGGTAGTTACCGACATACTCAAAATTTCTGCCGTCCGCTGGACAATCAGCGTCAGGTCATCTACCTCATAAAATCTTAGCTTCTGGACTAGCCCAAATCGATCGCGTAATGGTGCCGTCAGCGAGCCTACCTTCGTAGTCGCCCCTACTAGGGTAAATTTCGGCAACGGAATACTCCGAATCTTGGCAGTAGTCCCCTTCCCCACCGTAATATCCAGCCGAAAATCTTCCATCGCCGGATAGAGGATCTCCTCCGTCATCCTCGGCAACCGATGGATCTCATCAATAAATAAAATATCCCCAGGCTGCAACCCCATCAAAATCCCGACAATATCACGGGGTCGTTCCAAGGCTGGAGCCGCAGTAATCTTACAATTTACCCCCATTTCCGTCGCCAGAATCAGGGACATCGTAGTTTTCCCCAATCCAGGTGGGCCATAAAGCAACAAATGATCCAGGGATTCGCCGCGCACCTTCGCCGCTTGAATCGCGATATCTAGAACGCCTTTAAGCTCTTTTTGACCGATATACTCCTGAATACTACTTGGTCTGAGACTTTCCTCCTGAAGCTTTTCTTCGGAGGTTGCAATCTCTGCCTGCAATAGCTCTGAATCCCCATCTGCTAGTACTGCTGGTTCAGGAGTTGCTAATGGCTTTGGGGTATTCTTCTTCCTCGCTCTGGGTGGCTGTTCGCCATCGGCGGCTGGCTGCTTGGAAGAAATAATTGCCATGTCAGAAGGAAGATGCGTGATTTATCACAATTTAACGCAAGATGCGATCAAATAGAAAAAGGGGTGAAACAATGTTTCATCCCTTTTTCTATGTATTAACTAATAATCAGAATTAACCGCGACCAGCAGGTGCGTTATTTCTAGTTGGAGCTGGTTCAGGTGCGATGGGCGCACTCATCACAGGGCTTGGCTTACAAGGACAACCGATGCCACCGCCAGCAATGACGAGGAACTGATTGAAGTCACTTTTATTGCCAGAAACACCATCGTTCCAAGCAATCTTGACACCTTGAGTGCCTAAGGCAGTTGCATCGTTATCAAATTTGGCTAACTGTGTGCCGCCATTTTTGTCTGGAGCCGAATAGATAGTAGTTGCTGGTTTGCCTTTGAGACTTGACTCTAGATAAAGTGTATAAGCAGTCCCAGATTTGAATGTAAATTCAGCGAAAGGTTTTCTCACTGATTTACCAGCAGTACCTGTGAAATTCTTACCTGGTTTATCAGTAGCGCGAGTTTCGCTAATTAGAGGTGTTTTCTCACCAGTGGCGGTATTGAGTACACCAAATGTGGACTGAGCCGCATTATTGGAACTCAAAAACTGGAATTCAACGATCGTATCTCGATCGAATTGGACTGCTTGGTTGTTAAATTGCTCGGCTGCACTAACAGACTGCACCATCGTACCAAATGCTGCGGTCGCGATCGCACCACAGCCGACTAATAAATTACGAAATTTAGCTAGTTGTGCCATTGTTATCGAGCCTGATTTTAATAAATGTATATTAGGTGTGGAGAAAAGGACGATCAAAAGATCGCCCTCCTTCTTAAATCCTAAATCGGATTAGTTTATTCGACTCTCTACCAAATTGGGCTAAAGTTACCAGATCGACCAGATCCACCACTGTTCTTTACGGACTCCAGGAACTGACGAGCTTCTGCTTTAGCTGCAGCGAGTTCTGCTGCTGCTTCTGATTCTGCTGCTCTGGCTGCGACCAATTCTGCACTTGGAGTAGCAGTACCGGAGCCAACAGTATCAGCATTTGGGCAACCGCAACTAGCGATATCGCCAGGTTCACGACCATAACGCACAGGACTAGTACGAGATGATGCATTGGTTTCTGCTGCTTCTAATGCTGCCATTTTTGAAGCAGCATCTCCCTGCTTGGCTGTTAGGCTATCTATTTTGCTTGATAGACCTTGAGCAAAAGCGATCTGGCCGGGGCTGAAGCCACCAGGGTTGGTATTGGTGAAAAGACCACCTGGATTGGTATTAGCGTTAGGACCAGTACCACCTGCATCAGTAGGTGCAGTACCTGGATTGGTATTAGCGTTAGGACCAGTACCACCTGGATTGGTATTAGCGCTAGGACTAGTACCACCACCATTGGTATTAGCGCTGGCAAGTAGCATGGTGCTACTATCTCGTCGAACACTTTGGCTAGTGAACTGCTCAGTTGCATTTGCAGACTGCGTAACACCACCTAATGTTGCCGTAGCAATAGCACTACAACCTAAGACTAGCTTGTGATATTTAGAAATGTTTAGCATTGATATTCAATCTTACTGAGTGGTTAATCGTTGATCATTGAAATAGCGACAGACTTTTGAAAATTGTTAAAATGCCCCAAAAGCCTAACG
>JAJAYU010000208.1 GCA_026786125.1 Chamaesiphon sp. | reverse complement strand
GGGTACAGGTGCCACAACTAGTACCAGAGAGCCAATCATCAAGCAAGCTGGCTTGAGCTTGGATATCTTGGTCAACCGGATCGATGACAATGGCTATGTCTCCGTCGGTGTCACACCTACTGTATCCTCGATCGGTAGTACTGTAAGTACCCAAGATGGTGATATCGCCCTGTTGCAATCACGGACGATGAACTCTGGCGAAATCCGCCTACGGGATGGTCAGACCTTGATTCTATCGGGAATCATCCAAGAGTCCGATCGAACCAGTGTCTCCAAGGTGCCAATCCTCGGCGATATTCCGATCCTCGGTGCCCTGTTCCGCAGCACCAACAAATCTAGCCAACGCCAAGAAGTAGTTGTCTTACTGACTCCGCAAATCCTCAACGATAGCCGAGGTCAAGTTAATTACACGCCTGGAGTTGATACCAGACTGATGATCGGAAGATAGAATTACAGTTTCGTAATTTCTTAAATATCCCAAAATGGTCGAGGGAGAAAATATTTCTCACTCGACCATTTGATTAGGTGGGTTGTCTTATACAGTAAGAAAGAATTACTAAGTTCTTGTGCCTAGTCATCAACCGCCCGTAGATAAATCACGGGCTACCTAAATGAAGTCCACTTAAGTGGACTTTAGCTACTAGCCCGCACTTTAGTCGCGGGTGATTGGTGACTAAGTACCAAAGTTTTTGCATTTTTTCTTTCCTGTATGAGAACACCCTGCTCGACCATTGGAGTAGGTGGGTATCGAAGATCTGGGATGTTTGTGTGGCTGTTGGGTTGTCTCTTTACAGAGAGGCTCCGCCAACACCATCGCTCTACCCAACCTACGAATTTTCTTCCAACTATCAATTATCAATTATCAACTATCAATTATTTATTCCCCCTTCATCACCCGTAACCGAATTGAATTCTCGCCGCTATCATCCAACGGAACTTCGACGATTTCACTAGACAGACGCTCGACACAGGCAATGAGCGATCGCAAGTTGGGTGTACTCGCACCAGTATCAACATACAATCTATCTACCAAGCTCCCCAATCGTTTCCAAGTCAGATAAAACTTGGTCATCGTCTGTTCCAACTGGGCAGCTTGTTTGAGCACATCAGCAGCGACAGGCAGACATCCGACTCGCATCGCTTCTTCCAATGCCATCGGTAAATCAACTTTAGAATCATTCAATACTTGAACTTGCGCGCCAGCATCGAGATATTTCGAGAGACTGCGGGCATTGCTAGTCACTAGCTTGATATTATCGAGGTCTGGATTAGCAGCTATTTCATCCCTGATCGCAATTTGGTGCGTTTCGGGTAGTTTTTCCATTTCGCGGACTAATGGGGCGATAAAACGCGGTGGAGTGGCTCCAGCGGCGGCTTGTTCCTTGACTTCATCGGGAATCAGATCTGAACTCATTGCCATCCATTCATCGGAGAGCTGTCGAACTTCCCGACGGGTAATATGATCGCCCCGTTCGGCGGCATCAGTGACTAATTGCTGCACTTCCGGTGATGATTTCGCCGTTTCGACGAAGGCACGTTTGCTAAAATTTCTGAGCGCGGATGGTGAAAGTTCGCCATTTTCCATCAAGGTATCGGCACTATTAGCCAGTTCGATCCAGGAATAGGCTTGACTTTTGCTCAGTTCCCGATCCTTGAGCCAGTTGAGAAAACCTTGTCCGCGTCCGTCGCCGCCTTTCTTTTCCTTGTCGCGCACTGCCCGCAAAATTCGTCCCCGCCAAATTTCAGTTTGGAGATCGAACCTGTCGCAGACAACCCAGGCTTCATCCACCCGTTGGCGAAAATTAAAATCGTCTACAGCCTCATCTTCAGGATCGGGTAAGTCAAAATTTAGGTCGGGATTAATCTCTAGAGCCGCTGCTTGGATCTCTCTCATGGACGGGGAAACCGTCCGAGGAGACTCCGCTGAAATGTCAAGATCGGTAATAGAATCAGATGCAGCAACCATCGATCGTCCTCAATATAGCTTGGAAGTAGTTTTCAAGTAACCATGACTGATGTAGGTTACGAGTCGAAAAACATCATAACACTATTGCCTTGATCGATCTGACCCAAATATCCAGCTTGATCGTCAAACCCAAGTCGGCATCAGTCCTGAGTTGATCGAGTGATAAACTGGACGCAGCTATCAAATAAGTCCAACGCTGGATCATATACCAGCTAAATAAAACGCTTTTTTCACAACAAAATATCTAGATCCTAAATTTATGACTACATTTCCGATCGATCTGACCAAGTACCAACGCATCAGCCTCGATGCTAGCAAACCTACTCTCACACCTGAGCAAAAAGCGACCCTAATTGCCAATATCCAGCTCTGTCGGGATGCGATCGTCTTTTTCACCGCCACAGGTGCAGCCCGTGGCGTAGGCGGACATACAGGCGGCCCTTATGACACCGTGCCCGAAGTGATGATTCTCGATGCCCTATTTCGGGGTGCGGCTGAGAAATATGTACCAATTTTCTTTGATGAAGCTGGGCATCGGGTGGCGACTCAATACCTGATGTCTACCCTCAATGGTGACTTACCCGCCGAACGGTTGATGGAATACCGCGCCGCCCATTCTCATCTCCCCGGACACCCCGAACTCGGCTTTACCCCTGGGGTTAAATTCAGTTCCGGTCGGTTGGGTCACATGTGGCCGTACGTTAACGGTGTCGCGATGGCAAATCCGAATAAAATCGCCTTCTGTTTGGGTTCTTATGGTTCCCAGCAAGAAGGTAACGACGCTGAAGCCGC
>JAJAYU010000207.1 GCA_026786125.1 Chamaesiphon sp. | reverse complement strand
CAGGATTGAGTTCGATCACCCGCTCACAGTCAGCGATGGCTCGATCGTAATTTTTGGTCATAAACCGCAAAACTGCCCGTCGATTCCAGGCTTCGGCAAAATCTGGCAAAGCATCAACCAAATCGTCTAAGATCGAATTGGCTGCTGTGACATCACCTTCTGACAGCAATCTTTCACTTTCCTCAATCTGTTCGAGCGGAATTTTGCCCTTTTGCCAAAACCAAATTCGCCACAGTTGACTGGTAGCACGTTCTCGAATATTTAGATCGCTGCTTTTTAAATACAAGAGTAATTTATCAATTAAATTCTGATTCATAATTTATATGGCTACTTACCCAGGTATTTCTAGCGAAGCTTTCAGACATCCACTCGATTTTCAAGCCGAACAAGCTCTGCGAAGTGTGCCAGGTTTCAATCTCGTGGCGAGCAAATTTGTGGAGTTTATCTATGAGCGTCCCCAACTAGTATATCTAATGGGCAATAGTATTCAAGCAGGACCCAGGCAGTATGCAACTATTTATGGGATGTTCCGAGAATGCGTGCGGGATCTGGATATCTATCCCGAACCATTATTATTTGTCAGTCAAAACCCTCAAGTAAATAGTTATGCGATGGGGCAAGAACATCCATATATTGTAATCAATACTGGTTTATTAGATCTACTAACTGATGATGAGATCAAGACTGTCTTAGCTCATGAATTAGGACATATCAAATGTGGTCATACTATTCTGATTCAAATGGCGATGTGGGTGGTGAATACCGCTTCAGCTATTGGTGAAATGACCTTTGGGCTGGGAAATATCATTAGTAATGGGTTGATCGTTGCCTTTTACGAATGGCGACGCAAAGCTGAATTATCAGCAGATCGAGCCGCATTATTAGTAATGGACAATCCCCGCGCGGTGATGACAACCATGATGAAAATTTCGGGCGGTAGCAATCGATTTATTGATGAATGTAGCCTCGAAGAATTTATCAAACAGTCTGAAAATTATCGCAATCTCGATCAAGATGGATTGAATCAAGTGTACAAAGCCTTGATGTATGCAGGTGTGAATGGAATGCTCAGTCATCCGTTTCCCGTCGAACGTATTCACTATCTCCAAGAGTGGACAAATTCAAGCGAGTATCAAGATATTCGCAAGGGTGAATATGCCCGTGTCACTGTAGAAACAACCAACACAGCCCCCACTGCTAGCGAATCCGAACGCCTGCGCCGCGAAATTGACCAACTCCAACAGGAGATTGATCGACGAAAATCAAGAGATAGTTAGAGGTTCAGTTGATAGTTGTTCTCTCCGCCAACAACTATCAATTATCAATTACTTGTACTGTTGGCGTTAGCCTTGCCTTTGGCATTGCGTAGCCGTTCGCGTAGCGTCTCGTTCGCGAAGCGTCTCCGATATGAGAAGAGAAGTATCAATTATCAACTAACCCAACTTAGCCCGAACAACGAGAGCGGTGATGTTATCATGCCCGTTGTATTCGTTAGCAAAATCAATTAATCGATCGACACCATCTTGGAGATTAGAATCAGGAGCTAGTAGTGGCGCGACATTAGTTAGCCAATAATTTTCTAGCAATTGATTGTCAGTCAATCCATCAGAAGCTAACAGAATCAGAGTATCTTCTTGGAGTTCAAAGAATCTAATCTCTGGGGCGATATAATTGCGAGCGCGTGGCCCGATGGCTTGAGTCAATTGATAAGAATCAGGACGACCATAAGCAATCTCAGGATCTACTCCTCGGAGGATTTGTTGCTGTCCGACTTCATGATCGAGGGTAAGCTGGATCAAACCCTGAGTAGGCGTAATTCCATAACAGCGAGAATCACCTACATGGGCGATCGCAATATCCCGATCTTGAATTAATACTAATACTAGAGTAGTCCCCATCCGACCACTACCTTGAGCTGATTTTTGTTGATTGACTTCAAATACAGCCTCATTAGCCGCCACAATCCCTTCCCTGATTGTTTGTTCGTCAGGGAGCGTATCTTCCCAACGAGTAGAGAAATATTCTCGCAGTGAATCAACCGTCATCGAGCTGGCGATTTCGCCACCAGCATGTCCCCCCATCCCATCACAAAGGATATACAAACCCTGCGCCGAGACACTTTTGCCTTTGGGACTATGTTGGGATTCCACCCGACTAACGATCCCAAAACAATCTTCATTATGCTCACGTTTTCTACCAACGTGAGTACAAGCAGCATCTTCCAAGTTGAGCAACTTTTGCGGTAGAGCCGTTGTTGGAGCTTCTTGAGGACTACTCAAATCTGCCGAAGCTGAGGATGGCAGGGGCGAACTTAGTTGCTTTGGTTCCAGTTCGTAAGCAATTTGCTGAAGTTGCAACTTCACAACTTCAACTTCGACTAGTTCACCACTGCTAATTGATTCCAGCAGACTGTCCAAGGAGGGTGATGGCGGATGGTTGGATCGATCAAATAGACTTTTCCACATCTGAGCGAGATCGGCAAGCTGGAGCTGTTTATCTACCGATTCTGGGTAAAGCCGCTGAAAACAGACTCGCGCATCTTCGTCGAGAATCAAATTACCAATTTCTAATAAACTTCGCCGCATTTGCCACGGCTCAAGGGCAATCCACAACCTAAGGGTGTAGTCTAACCAGTAAATAACTTGTGAGGATGGAATCTCTGGATCGTTCCAGCGATCTAGGAGCAGAGTCCAATCATTTCGATCTTCGATAATGGTTACGATCTTGCCATCATTATCCCATGTATCATGAATAGTCGGAACCGTCCCAGGGAGACTCACTTGGAGCGCAATATAAGCCTGAGCTACTTTGGGAATGCCATGACTATTCCAAAAGTGTCGCTGTGGATCTACTTCTCGTCCAGAATGCTCAGAGGGAGCAGCTCCGTCAAGGTTGCTAGTATCATCTGATGTTGCGAGTTGTTGCTCCATTAAAATCTCCAGAGGGGAATTAGCTAAAGGTTGACAATCGATTACCCGTACTTGACTGGAATCATTTTGCGTCAGCAGTTGAATGACGACAGGATCGATTAGTTTATAACGGTGGTGAGGATCGAGATATGTGCTGAGAACTATTGGTATCGTTTCACTGATTTGCAGTTCGACGATCGATTTATCTACCTGAAGATCGATCGTACTCAAGTTTACTACTTTTGATATCGCTGATTCTTCGCCTACGTCATTAGCTGTTGCACCTGGGGTTTTTTCGATAATCGCCCACCAGTAAGTATTGCCCTCGGCAACGTCTTGCGATGGGGATGGCACGGAACTTTGAGGATCGGGTTTTATCTCCTCGTCACAACTAGCACAGGGAGCGAGATCGAGTGGCTTGCTACAATCTTGGCAAAAGTTGTGGTGTTGTGGATTTGCTAATTGACAGTAGGAACAGGTAAGCATAGGAGAGATATGATGAGCAACCTCACAAAGGGTAAGAGAGAAAATAACTATGCCCTTTAATTTGTGGTCTTTGGTATAGCTTCCCGCTGGGAGCATAACTGTAAGACTAGTAATTTATCAAGATTGAATCTAGTTTGGCATGTAGTAGTCGCCGATCGATACAATCTAAAAATACATATCCTAATATATATACTTCCCATTTGCCCGATCCAAATTAACAATTTAGAAACTAGGCTTTAGGCTTTAGGCTTTATATTGGATCTAAATTCCTAAATCCTAATCTCTAAAGTCTATAATTAATCCCGATCTGGCATCAATTGTAGCGTGCCCAATCCCAAATCGTCATTAGATAAAGACTTCGTTTCCAAAAAAGCGATCGTTTCCTTGACACCTGGATTCTCACGAGCTTTGCCTGTTAAACCATGAGCGATGATTAGCCCACAATAACCTTTAGTTTTTTGACTCCGCTGATGCCACTGGTTTCGTTCCTCAATCTGTATAGCACTTTCAGTATAGAATTCACCAAAGAGTTGCATTTCGCCGTCAGCTAATTGGAGGATACCTAGTTCAAAATTAGCTCCATCGGGATCGGCGATTGGATTAAAGCAAATTCCTAATAAGCCTCCTGCTGACTGAATCCGATCAACAATTTCAGCAGCTTTAGAGCGGGTAGTTTGGATCGTGATAATCGGCAATCCTGCCCCCACTACTTTGACTTCGCTAGTTTGATGATACATGACTGATCTT
>JAJAYU010000206.1 GCA_026786125.1 Chamaesiphon sp. | reverse complement strand
GAGTATTTTCTGTCATGGAATTTAGGTTGTCCATAGCAATTTTTGTGCATCTAAGCACAAACTTAAACTATCTACATCTTAAGATGTTTGTTCGATCAAACCATCTATCAAATTGAATACTTTAAATTTATAGACCCAGTTTGGGCGATCGATGCTCGTACTCTGGATAGTCGCCTTTATCGATCGATTCTGCCAGATCGCGACGGTGGAAGTCCGGATCTTTGCCCGCGATCTTTTGCGCTTCATCAAATACATTAGGACGAAAACGGGCGTTTTGGTAGCCGGATCTGCCAAGAATTTCGCCTTGGTCAATTTTGCCATCGATTCATACGGCTGAAAATAGCCATGCGCTCCCGAACCCCGCGCATGGACTACCCGTTCGGGGATGCGCTCGCGATCAAATGTTGACAGCTTTTCTTGAAAATGGAAATCTTCGAGCAGGGTGGGTCCGCGTCCGCCTGCTTTGAGCGAATCATCGGTGCTATTAATTTTTTGACCGTCGTTGGTCGTCATTTCTTCGCCAGCCCCTTTGCGATAGTCATCGAGTCTGTGATTTTTGCTCTGTTCGTCGATGGAATTTTGTTCGCTCATGGTATTGATGAAGACTGCTATTTTGAGCTAGGTAATTTGGGTGGAGACGATTTACGGTGATAATTAGGTAAATCCGGATGCCAAATGTTGGTAATTACCTGGCTATTTCAACATAAGCAATAAAATATGTTTTAAGCTCATTCTTTAGGTAGAGATCGAGCTAGATTGACTTCTATCTAAAGGCCGAAGTGATCACAAGATCTTGCCCCTACTCGATCTCATTAAAGCGAGCGGTTATTCGCTTCGCAATTCTAGCTTTGGCTACTGCTTAGATTCAACTTCTGCACCACGTTTGACAGCGCGTTGATAAGCAGGACGGGCATGAATGCGATCGAGCCAATCCATCAATTTCGGACGGCTAGCATCTAAACCAGCCTGCTCAGTAGCAGATTCTAATGGAAAACTCATCTGAATATCAGCAGCAGTAAATTGATCGCCAGCGAACCAATCAGAATGTTTGAGTTCTGCTTCTAAATAGTCCAAATGTGTCGTAATTTGAGGATCGATAAAAGAGTTTCTAACTGGTTGGGAAATCAGCCTAACAATTGGACGCAAAAAGAATGGCGATCTCTGTTCCATTTGGTCGAAAACTAACTTAATCAATAGTGGCGGCATCAACGAACCCTCGGCATAATGCAACCAATATCGATACCGCAATCGCTCCGGTACATCCAGGGGAGGCGCAAATCTTCCTTCCCCATACCGCTCGACTAAATATTCAATAATCGCGCCAGATTCAGCTAACGTGAGTGAGTCGTCGGTAATTACTGGGGCTTTGCCCAGGGGATGAACTTGGCGCAGAGATGCTGGAGCCAGCATGGTTTCTGGGTCGCGTTGATAGTATTTGATATCGTAGTCGAGTCCGAGTTCTTCTAGCAGCCAGAGGATGCGCTGAGAACGGGAGTTGTTGAGGTGGTGAACGGTAATCATGTTTCAAGTGGGTATAGTAGGGCATGGACTGTAGCTGGCTTTGTTTATGCTAGAAATTCATGCTATTGCCTAGAATGCTAGAACGAACCCGCCCAACTCCACCGATAACCCGAACGATCGAAATGTTGATGGTGGGTGAGGGCGGGTTCGTACGTTCGCGTTAAAGAATATCTAATCCATTAATCGCTACCATCCCCGCAATTGCCGAAGCAACTAAGGATGTCAACGCCGTACCAAACAACCACCAAGCCGCGCTTGCAGCCATTTTCCGAGCCTCGATCGCTTGTTGTTGGGCTTGTTGCTTGACCGCTTTAAACCGTTTTTGGACTTCTGCTTGAATCTGCTGTCCCCGCTCCATCACCGTATTGCGGGTGTCCTCAATTTTGGCGATAATCCGGTTAGCATCGGCTTCAGAAATATCCTCACGGGAACTCAAGACAGCTACTAGAGTTTCTTTGTCAAATTGCCCCAATCGCTCGCCTAGTGCTTCAAATCCCGCTTGTGGATCGTCAAATATCTTGCTAAAGTCGGCTTGAATTCCCTCATAGTTGAGTTCGGGACGCTCTAGGGAATTGAGGTAGTCGCGGACTTTACCAAAGATCTGATCGATCGCCGATTGGAAGGTTTGTTTGACTTGTTGAATCTGCTCAGTGAGGGATTTGTAAGTCGATTCCACTCGATCGGCAATCTCGTTTGCTTCCTGCTCGGATAGATCCTCACGTTGGGATAATAGGGCTACAAATGTCGATCGGTCAAAATCACCAAATCGCTCTCCCAAGCTATCAAACCCTGCTTTAGGGTCGTTTAGGAGCAGTTGGAGATCACGTTTGATCCCGTCAGGATTGAGTTCGTCTTTCTGGGTATTTCGGAGATAGTTTTCCAGACTTGTTTCAAAGTCTACCGCCTGTTTTTGGGCGCGATTAGCGAGACGGCGCGGTGCTTTGATGATCGAAGTAATAGCCGATTGAACTCGATCGACTGTGGTATTTACCTGCTCTTCACTCAGATCTCCCTGCTGGGTGAGCAGCTTAACTAGTGTCTCCCGATCGACTTGCGACAACCTGTCGCGCAGTGCGTCAGCACCCGCTTTCGGGTCGTCTAACAAGGTTTGAAGATCTTTTTTAATCCCTGCGGGATCGAGTTCTTCTAGATTAGTTTTCCGCAGATATTCAGCCAACGCGGTGGTCGTTTTCTCATACTGCGCTTTGGCTTGCTCGGTTACTTCGTGCGGTGCTTCGAGGACGCTACTTTTGAATGATTCGACCCCTGTTTGGAGGTCTGGCGATTGACCTTCAGATTCAGCCGTTTGAGTAGAATTGACTACTTCCGATCGCACTTCTTCCAGATAGTTGGATAGATTTTGCACACTTTCTGGCTGGAGATCGTCCCGTAGGGATAGAGTTTCGACAAAGTAATTGCGATCGAGATGCTCTAATTCTTGGCGAATCGCAACTGGATCGGCTTGTGGATCGTAAACAACATCCTTAAACTCTGTTTTCACTGCTGTTTGATTCAATTCCCAAGCAGGTGAAAATAACAGATAGTTTTCTAGATCAGCCCGAATCACACTAAAGGGTTTGGTTTTGGTGTCAGATTCTTGTCGATCGGATTGTTCATCACCACCCAATACAGATGCTTTGAGTTTATTAATTTGACCGGAAACTTTCTC
>JAJAYU010000205.1 GCA_026786125.1 Chamaesiphon sp. | reverse complement strand
TGTGTCCAAGAAATCTTGGAATTTACTCCTTTACACAAGCCGCGCTTAGTTACGAAGTTATAAATTCCACCTTTACCAGTTTCATCGCCTGCGTACCAGTTTTGGACGGTAGAATATTTGATTTCGGCGTTATCTAATACCACCAATTCAACGACGGCGGCGTGGAGTTGATTGGTGTCGAATGCCGGTGCGGTACAGCCTTCGAGATATGTAACCGATGCACCTTCATCAGCGATAATTAATGTCCGCTCGAATTGTCCGCTATCGCCAGTATTGATGCGGAAATAGGTGGATAAATCCATCGGACATTTGGTGCCTTTGGGGATGTAGACAAAGGTACCGTCACTAAATACGGCGGAGTTTAAGGCTGCAAATAAATTATCGGCGATCGGGTCGACACTGCAAAGATATTTCTCGATTAGTTCGGGATATTCTTTGACGGCTTCGGAAATCGAACAGAATACCACGCCTTCTTTGGCTAATTGTGCCTTAAATGTGGTGCCGATCGAGACGCTATCAAATACCGCATCGACAGCCACGTTAGATAAGCGTTTTTGCTCGTTGAGGGAAATCCCCAATTTCTCAAAGGTTTCGAGCAACACAGGATCGACATCATCCAAACTATCCAATTTTTTGGCGGCTTGTTTGGGGGCAGAGTAATAGATGATATCGTTATAATCGATAGCTGGATAGTCCACATGGGGCCAAGTAGGTTCAGTCATCTTCAACCACTGGCGATAGGCTCTGAGCCTGAAGTTGAGCAAAAATTCTGGCTCATCCTTCTTGGATGAAATCAACCGCACGATATCCTCATTCAAACCACGGGGAATCTGATCTGACTCAATATCAGTCACAAATCCGTATTTATAAGGTTGATTAACTAAGTTTTGGACTATAGTACTCATCGATCGCCTGTGCTCTCTCTAGAATTAAGGATGGTTAATATGTCTGGCTGGGATAGCCAAAATATCATATACTAAAACAACTGATTAATTGTTTAACTATATTCTAGAGTACTTTAACAACTTAGTTGTTGTCAAAGTAGCAAAATTAATCAGAAAGTTTTATTTGAACGTCTGCGAGTGACTATTTCACCAATCCCGGCACTGATATGATGACAGAGCAGCATACTTCAACCAAACAGGATATCCTCGAACATCTGCTCAAGCAGGGACAAGCCATTGCCCAAGATTTAGCCACCACTCTAACTATTAGCCCTCAAGCCATTCGTCGCCATCTCAAAGATTTACAGGCGGAGGGAGTGATCGTTTATCAGTCGGTGTCATCAGGGACAGGCAGACCCCAGCATATTTATCAGCTTAGTCCAAAAGGACGGGACAGATTTCCCAATCAGTACGATCGATTCGCCATTTCCTTCCTTGATACCCTCGTCGAGAATCTGGGCTACGAGCAAGCAGGGAAAATGCTCCAGCATCATTGGCAAAAAAAGAGCATCGACTATCGCGAGAAATTGGGTAATGGCGTATTGATCGATCGAGTTGCGCGGTTAGTTGAATTGCGCCGTCAAGAGGGTTATATGGCTGACTATCATGCAGTAGATGAGCAAAATGATAAATTCGTCCTCACCGAGCATAACTGCGCTATTTCGCAGGTTGCAGCATCATTTCCGGCTGTCTGCGGACATGAATTAGAAATGTTTGCAGGGGCGTTGGCAGATTGTCTGGTGGAACGCACGCACTGGATTGTCAATGGCGAACATCAGTGCGGCTATTTGATATCAATGAACGAAAAAAATTAATATCTTAAATTCTGATGAACAACGAAAAATATTTAACTCAAGCAGAAGCTTTAGATGTAGAAACAGCAATGCTGTCCACTCATGAGAAATTCCTAGCGCGGATTACGATCTCTTCATTGAGATTGCTACAACAAATCGCCCAGGAAGAGCAGGTGAAGGTCGAAGATCTGACTCCGAAGCAGATTACCCAATGGTTTGAGCGAGATGCTCAATTGAAGAGGGCAGAGGGAGAAACAGCCGGATCTTTACAGTGGTAATAGGGTAGAGGATGAAAAATTGAAGTCTAACGCTTGAGTTTCATCCCACTACTCACTAGGTACTACCTATCGTTTGGGCGCGTATTGCTTGTTAAATTCTTGGACTTTCCGCTTTTGTTCGGGGGTGAAAATTGCATCTCGTTGGGCGGAGGCAGTAGCAAATATTGCTTTGAGCTTAGTTTCTTGCTCGGTGGTTAGCTTAAATCCTGGCTGTTTGCCTTGTTGATAAGCAATTTTTAGTTGTTCTTTTTGGCTCGGTGTGAATACCGCAATGTATTTTTGACGGAAAGTTTGGGTGACTTTTTCTAATTTAATTTGTTGATCTTTAGTTATCTTTAACTGCTCGATTAATTGTGCTTGTGGATTGTTGGCAGGAGTGGGTGCAGCATTAGGCGTAGCCGCAGGGGTAACTGATGGTGATGCTTTAGGTGCCACAACTGGTTGTTGAGCAACCGTAGGAACAACAGAGGTAGTAACGATATATAAAGAGCAAAAAGCGGTAGTTAGAGCCGTTAAGGTGAATTTTTTCATAGAAGATAAGACGAAAACTTTGAGTGCAAAATATAACAGAGATCATCGTCGATCGAATTGTTACGTTTTTATTATGACTCCACTAGCGATCAAAATGTTCGCCAGTTAAAATTTTGCTCTAACAGTAAATTCATAGTCACCCCCAGCCTCTAGTTGATAATCCCACTGTTTTAGGAATCTCCCCAAAGCATCTTGAATTAACGCACGTCCTAATGATGGTTCGACAATTAATTCAAAATGTCCTTCGCGACAGTGCCATTGAAATTCCCAGCAAAATTCGCCAGCACTGACTTCGCCAATCACTTTGCTAAGTTGCCAGGAGTGCTGAGTGACGCGCACATGCGCTGTTGTTTCTGGTAGATAACGCTTTGCCATAGTTGCGATCAAAGTCTGTCAATATTAGGTTAGCTTAATAAACCATTATTGAGAACCCAAACCGCAACTGTCAATCGACCTAATTGCCGATTTCCCCAAAGTAATTATTATCCAGAATCAGGTGACGATGCCTGTCGAGTGCCATATAACCTTTGGCTTGAAACTGCGCCATCATCCGACTGACAGTGACTCGTGTTGTCCCAATTGCGCTGGCTAGCTGTTGGTGGGTAAATTTATAACCAATTCGGGTCTGACAATTGGGTAAAGACTCACCAACTTCTTCTCTGAGTAAGGATAATAAACCTTTTAACCGTTCGACGGTATGTCTGCGTCCATTGATAATTAGCAACAATTCCGCTTGACGCATCCGTTTAACTAATTCAGGTAGCAAAAGCTGCGATAGTTGCATTGAACTTTCAATTTCATCTAGTCGCAACCAGCGTAAATATACAGGGGATAAGGCGATCGCTTGATAATCTAGCGTATCAGATCCTTGGGTACCAAACCAGGCTCCAGCAGCAGCCCAGCCAAATAATACTTGTTCGCCATCTTCATAGTTTGCACTCAGTTGCACCAATCCTTGAGTCACTTGCCATACTCCCTCTGGAAATAAGGGAATTTCCTCCCCTTTGGCATGAAAATATAGTCGCTTATTGAGAACTAGTGGTTGTTGATGCTGTGGTTGGGAGTAATCTAAATCCGCACTTTGAACGATCGACAGCATAATTAACGCTCCAAAATCTGAACTCAATCTAATCGATCGAGGTAAAATCCAGGTAATGGCTAGATTAAGGCTTGTTAGTAATTGATAATTGATAATTGATAATTGATAATTAAGATAAATTATCTCTAGCCCTGATTTATTATGATCCTTGCAGAAAAAGCTACAGCACGCGACTGGAAACCGATTATCGCACAACTAACAAGGGTTGTTGGTAGCAAGGGGATCATTCAGCGACGAGAAGAATTAATTACCTATGAGTGCGATGGCTTGACTAGTTATACCCAGCGTCCTGATTTGGTGATTTTGCCCAAGACTACCGAGCAGGTAGCCGCAGCGGTGAAAATTTGCGACGAAAATAATGTGGCTTGGATTGCACGGGGGGCGGGAACAGGTTTATCTGGTGGCGCGTTACCAGTGGAAAATTGTGTGCTGATTGTCACCTCGTTGATGAATCAGATCCTCAAAGTAGATCTGGAAAATCAGCGAGTAGTCGTCCAGCCTGGGGTAATTAATAATTGGGTGACTCAGGCTGTCAGTGGCGGCGGCTTTTATTATGCGCCAGATCCGAGCAGTCAGATTATTTGTTCGATCGGTGGTAACATTGCTGAAAATTCCGGCGGCGTTCACTGTCTCAAATATGGGGTGACAACGAATCATGTCCTGGGTTTGAAATTAGTCGTTCCTAGCGGTGAAATTATCGATGTCGGTGGGGAAATTACCGAAATGCCAGGATATGACTTGACTGGCTTATTCGTTGGCTCAGAGGGTACCCTCGGCATCGCGACTGAAATCACCCTCAAAATTCTCAAAACGCCTGAATCGATTTGTGTCCTCTTAGCCGATTTTGCCAGCGTTGAAGCGGCAGGTAGCGCAGTCTCAGGCATCATCAGCGCGGGAATTATCCCCGCCGGAATTGAGATGATGGACAAATTTAGTATCAATGCTGTCGAAGATGTCGTAAAAACTAATTGTTATCCCCGCGATGCAGCGGCGATTCTGTTGGTAGAAATCGATGGTTCTGTCCTGGAAGTTGAGACAAATCAAGCTAAAATCGCGGAGATTTGTCGGCAGAATGGGGCACGAGACATTACGATTGCGACGGAACCAGAACAGCGATTGCGGTTATGGAAGGGGCGGAAAGCAGCTTTTGCCGCGATGGGCAAAATTAGCCCCGATTATTATGTGCAAGATGGGGTAATTCCCCGCACACAGTTATCCTATGTCCTCAAAGAAATAGCTAGGCTGGGTGAAGAATATGGCCATTTTGTGGCGAATGTCTTCCATGCTGGGGATGGCAATTTGCACCCATTAATCCTGTACGATAACTCCCAACCAGGTGCTTTAGAAAAAGTGGAGGCTTTGGGTGGGGAAATTCTCAAGCTCTGTGTTAAAGTTGGTGGCAGTATCTCTGGTGAACATGGGATTGGGGCGGATAAACGCTGCTATATGTCGGAGATGTTTACTGAGACAGATCTAGAAACAATGCAATGGGTACGCCAAGTATTCAATCCCAAAGAATTGGCGAATCCAGGTAAGATTATTCCCACGCCACGTACCTGTGGTGAATCTGCTAAATCTGGACATAAGTTTAGCGGCATCGAACAATATTAAGTTGTGATTACTGATGACAACAAATTATCAACCAGTATTAGCACAGATTATTATTTATCCGATTAAATCATTGGATGGTAAGATAGTCGATCGATCTAAAATATCACCAGGTGGTGCCTTATCATTCGATCGAAGGTGGGCGATAGTTGATGCCAATGGTAAAATTGTTAATGCCAAACGCACAGCAAAAATTCAGCAAATCCGTAGTCGGTTTGATTTTGTTGAATCAGAAGATAGATTATTAGTTAGTCTTTCAACTGCTGATGATCCTAATTCCCAAATATTTTGCTTGACTAATGAGTTAGTCGAACTAGCTAATTGGCTGAGTGAGTTTTTTGGATTTCCGGTTAACCTAATCGAAAACGTTGTAGGTGGATTTCCCGATGACTTAGCAGCTTATGGCCCAACAATCATCAGTACAGCCACTTTATTAGCTGTTTGCGACTGGTTTCCCGACCTCGATTTAGCAGAAGTTCGGCGAAGATTTAGAACTAATCTAGAACTGAGTGACGTTCCAGCCTTTTGGGAAGATCGGCTATTTACATCACCTGATGCGGTAGTTGATTTTCAATTGGGTAATGTTCAATTTCAGGGGATCAATCCTTGTCAACGCTGTATCGTCCCTACTCGTGATTCACTGACAGGTAATGTCACTGCTAAGTTTCAACAAATTTTTAATCAACATCGCCAACAAACCGTTGTAATTGGGACTACCATGTCACGATTCAATCATTTTTATCGACTAGCTGTAAATACCAAAATTTCTGATCGTGAGGTTAATAAAAATTTAAATATTGGTGATTTAACTTCTTTTTTTTAGAGTAAATTCACGTAAGCTGTTAGTTCTAAATTTTATTAGCTTAAGATTGGCTAAACTAGTTGTCAAGATAGATTCAATTTATGGTACATTTTGTAATAAACTATGTCTAATTAGCTATGATTAGTTTGATCGAGATAATAAGTGCTAGCTATTCACAATCGCTATTTACAATTGCAGCTCAAATTACGAATAGTCGATCTGAAATCTAACTAGATTTAATCAGATAGACTTGTTTACTAGACAGGGGTAGAGGGTGAGAAATGGCAGTAATTAGTACTAGCGAACGTTAAAGAAGTTGACTTAAATAAGCAATCCTTATCACCACAGATAGTTATAACCACTATTATTGGGATCGAATATTGCTATACTGACAAAGTTCTAACTTCAGATTTAATTCTTAAATTTTGACTGTTACTCTACTACAGATCGTCACGTATTTATGAGCAAACAAATATCTTTGAGTTTTTTAATTATTACTGGTGCATTTCTAAGTGCTCAGGCTACAATAGCCCAAAATACATTACCGATCGTTAAAAAGCTCGTAGCAAATAATACATTAAAATCTCAAGTATCAGTGGCGAATAGTCTTGCCGATCCAGTTCTGATCGCTACCGAAACGGTACCGGACGTGGAAATCCTACCCACTGCCCAGACAAATGTATTTATGAGTGATGTAGCGACAATACCTGGATTCAGCCATAAAATTAGCGCCGTCCCAGTTGAGGCTCAGTCAGATGCCTCCGTGCAAATTCCCGTTCCACTACCGCTGACTCAGATTATTAAAGGACAGCCCGCATTAAAACAACTTCCGTCGGTAAAAATCGCTCCAACAGCTAGTGCTACTCCAACCCAGCCAAGCAACCCCCTGCCCCTAGCTACGGAGGAAAATCAGTCACCTTTACCCTTCATTTACCCGCTGACAAATCCAGCATCGATTAGTTCACGGTTTGGGTGGCGAACCCATCCCCTTTCAGGTACTCGTCGCTTTCACTCCGGGCTAGATCTTGCGGCACCTTCTGGATCTCCCGTTGTGGCAACTGGGTCTGGAACCGTGATTTCGGCAGGTTGGAATGGTGGCTATGGCAACGCGGTCATTATTCAACATAGTGACACTCAGCAAACTCTTTACGGTCATCTCTCAAAAATATCTGTCCAAGCAGGACAAACCATTGCCCAAGGTAACGTAATTGGGCTAGTTGGCAGCACGGGGAATTCGACTGGGCCACACTTGCATTTTGAAAGTCGGAGGCTGAATACGGCGGGTGTGTGGACTGCTGTCAATCCTATTTCAGAAATAAAATATGCTGTAGACATGTTGCGGCGATCGATGCCTTACGCCCGCAAAGACTTACCACCAGGGATCTAAATTATTTAGCATTGACTCAAAAATAGTAAATTAGCCCGTTGGGTTCACCAAGTGGGAATTGAATCGGTAAGCTCGTTGATATCAACTTTGGAACTAGCTTGTTGATTTAGCAGTCAGGGTCAGAATCAGTTTGGCAGATGCTATGAGATCGCGATTCAAATTTTCTGTTCAATCCAAATTCCACTGCGATTAGCTTTGGAAAAATCCAGATTATTCGATCGTTACAACGGATTGCAGCCCAAATTTTAAACTGATCCCCCAAATTCATGGTATCTTACCACAGAGTCCCATAATCTTAATTTTTTCTATTAATCTAGAAACAATCCGATCAAAAAGTTCATCTAGATGAGTGCTAGCAATTGAGCATCAACCGCTGGCTATTCATCAGAAGAAGCTAATGCGTTGGCTTGATTTAGCCTAGCTTTAGGTACAGGCAGAAGCTCCGCTACTGTCATACCTGTCCACTGTTAAGGATGAGATATGGTGAGATTTCAATTTTTACTGCTGAGTGTCGTTAGTTTCTGTCTCTTAGCAATCCCAGCTCATGCGGGTCAATTGACATCGTGGAAATTTGACCCCGCTAAAAATCGATTGGATTTCAAGACTGATGCTGGCGTTCAACCCAAAGCAATGATGCTTTTTAATCCCACCCGACTAGTCATTGACCTACCTGGGATCGGTTTTCCAAAGCCAACAGTCACCCAAAAATTCACAGGTAATTTTAGGTGGTTGAGAGTAGGCTCTTTTGATAGCAATACTACTAGACTAGTGCTAGAGTTACAGCCTGGATATACGATGAATCCCAAACGAGTCCAATTTACTGGCGAAAATCCGATCAATTGGTTTGTGACGATTCCAGTTCCAGAACGCGGATCGACCATCCCGACTCTTTCCCCCCGACCAAATCTACCCAGGTAGTTTCCCATCTTAGGAGTAAGCATTGTGAGATACAACTGGCTGTTACCCAGTATTTTTAGTTTCGTGATGGTATCGCGGCCTGCAACAGCGGCAGAAATTCTGTCGTGGCAATTTAATTCAACCGAAAACCGGATTGACTTTAGTACCAGTGCAGCAGTGAAACCTGAAGCCCAAATGCTGGCTAACCCCAGTAGGTTGATCCTGGATCTGCCTGAAACTAAGCTCAATCAGCCAACTTCGTCCCAGTTGCTCAGTAATGGGATCAAGTCATTGCGAGTGGGTCAATTTGATTCAGATCGGACGCGGATGGTACTGGAACTCGATCCCCAATACTCGATCGATCCGCAGCAAGTATTGATTCAAGCTAGCACGAGCAAACAGTGGTCAGTGCAGCTACCCCCACCCCAACTGCTCCAATCTTTTCCCCGTGGTGCCCCAACTGGCCCTGTGGCAGTCTTTAACGAAGATGGTCAAATTATTGCCGCCCAAGCTTCCCGTCCAAAGATTGCCGCCAATACCAGTATCGGCACCGCAGTTAACTATATCGCCCTCGATCCTACTCGGACAGGTATATTAGTACAAGCAGACAGGCAGGATCGCACTCAACTCAAATACACAACTGGCTGGGATATTGGATCTGGCAGCTATCGGGTGACAATTCCCAATGCTAGATTAGCTCCTGGCTATCAAGTTCCCGCTGATTCCCGTCGATATCTGACGGTGAGTGCTCAAGGTAATGATCTTTCGATCCTGGTTCGTCGAGCGGATGGAGTGAAAGTCGATCTGGTGCGGCAGTATCTAGATAATCGCTGGGTTTATTTACAGCCTGTAGGTAGTAGCGTGCGAATTGCCGTTAACCCGCCACCAGCCCAAGTACCGATCAATGTTAATACCCCTAAACGCTATCCAGCTAACAAAATAGATCCTGTGCCTACGGCCAGACCACCCAGCAATGGTAAAGTCTTGGTGATGATCGATCCTGGGCATGGCGGCAAGGATCCTGGGGCAGTTAATGCCGCTGGATTACGCGAAGTAGATGTAATCATGCCAATCGCCAAGCGAGTTGCCGATCTTCTTGCCAAACAAGGAATTGCCGTCAAAATGACTCGCACTACTGATGAATTTGTGGGCTTAGATGAACGAGTCACTATGTCACGGGAATCAGGTGCTAGTTTATTTGTGAGTATCCATGCTAACTCGATCGACGGTCGCCCTGATGTAAATGGTTTAGAGTTGTATCACTACAATCTGGGTCGCTCCTTTGCGGAAACCGTTCAAAGTGCAGTTTTAGACTACGTAAATAATAATGGTTTTTATCTGGCAGATCGACGAGTCAGATCTGCGCGATTTTTAGTATTGCGAAAGTCAGCAATTCCCGCTATTCTAGTCGAAACTGGTTATTTGACGAGCGAAGTGGAAGCTGCTCGGCTCCGACGGGATGATTATCAAAAGGTAATGGCAGAAGGCATTGCCAGAGGAATTGTTCAGTATATCAAGGAGCGTAACTAAGTCTTTGGCGCAGATGTTTTGCGCTACAAACCATTTTATTTCCTCGATCTTTCCTAACTCTATGCAAGACCGATTTACTCCCCGTCAGCAACTCCAAGCCGAAGTTACTAGAATTGGCGTATTTGACAGTGGCGTGGGGGGATTGACTGTTTTGCAAGAAGTTTATCGTCAGCTTCCCCATGAGTCGGTATTGTACTTTGGCGATACTGCACGAGTGCCTTATGGTACACGGAGTGCGGCAGAGATTATCCAGTTTACCCGTGAAACCTTGGATTGGATGGTATCACAGCGGGTAAAAATGGCAATCATGGCTTGTAATACTAGCTCGGCCCTTGCCCTAGAAATAGTTCGGAGTGAATACGATTTACCGATTTTAGGTGTGATTTTACCTGGAGCGAGAGCTGCTGCTTTTCAGGGTCAGCGGATTGGGGTGATTGCGACTCCAGCCACCGTTCAGAGTGATGCTTATCTCCATGCGATTCAAGAGGCAAATCCCCACGCAGAGGTGTGGCAAGTTGCTTGTCCTGAGTTTGTACCGATCATTGAAAATAACCGTCTCCAAGAGCCAGCTACACTAGAGATTGCTAAACAATATCTACAACCATTACTCGATCGATCGATCGATACTTTAGTCTATGGTTGTACCCATTATCCCCATCTCGAACCGATTTTACGGAAGTTCGTTCCGGCTAATGTCAGATTTATCAATCCAGCGATTCATGTGGTCAATGCCGCGACCAAAGAATTAAATCTGCTCGGCATCAATAGTAATATTGAAGCTATACCCACTAAGTTTATTGTCAGTGGCGATCCACAGCAATTTGCTAATCTTGCGGCTCAATGGTTGCCGACTCAGCTGGTTGTGGAGCAGATTGCTTTGGGACTGAGGCTCTAGATGTTAGAATTTAGGCTTTAGGACTCACGCTTTAGGGTTTTAATAACTTAATATCTGTTCTGTAGATATTAAGTCATTAAGTTAGTCAAAATACGCCTAGGAACTAGGATTCAGACCCCAAAGCCTAAAGCCTAAAGCCTAAAGCCTAATCCCCAAAGCCTAAAGCCTCTAAAAATAGCTTAGAATGTATGTAAACTTTCGTAAACTCTCCTCTGAGCTGCTCGATCGATGACCTCAGTGAAATCCCTATTTGCCCCCGTTGAAGCTGAATTGGAAGCTTTGACCGAAAATCTCAAAAATCTTGTTGGTGCCCGTCACCCAATTTTATACGCAGCAGCAGAACATTTATTTGGGGCTGGTGGCAAGCGCGTGCGTCCAGCAATCGTTTTGCTCGTTGCTCGTGCGACTATGGCTGGAGGGGAAATTACGCCTCGTCACCGCAGACTCGCCGAAATCACCGAAATGATTCATACAGCTAGTCTCGTCCACGATGATGTGGTAGATACTGCCGATACCCGCAGGGGCGTGCCAACAGTTCATAGCTTATTTGATAATCGGATTGCAGTACTTGCAGGGGATTTCCTCTTTGCCCAGTCCTCTTGGTACCTAGCCAACCTAGATAACCTCGAAGTGGTTAAACTGCTGTCACAGGTGATTATGGACTTAGCTGAAGGTGAAATTCAGCAGGGCTTGAACCAATTTGAAACGGATTTCTCGATCAAAGCTTATTTAGACAAGAGCTATTATAAAACTGCTTCCTTACTAGCCAATAGTGCCAAGGCAGCGGGATTACTTAGCGATGAGTCTCAAGAGATCTGCGAGCAACTCTATCTGTATGGTCGCAATTTAGGACTGGCTTTTCAGATTGTCGATGATATTCTCGACTTTACGGCTTCCGATGAAGTGCTTGGTAAACCTGCTGGTTCGGATCTAGCCAGTGGCAATCTGACGGCACCGACCCTATACGCGATGTTAGAACACCCTCAACTCGTCGATTTAATTGCGACTGAATTTGAAGATCCAGCCGATCTAACAAAAGCAATTGGGTTAGTAATGGACAGCGAAGGGATTGCCAAAGCTCGCGCGCTGGCAAATCACCACGCGCAATTAGCTCTGGCTCAATTGAAGGGTTTGTCACCGTCTGATTCACTTCAAGCATTATTTGACTTATCGGATTATGTGCTAAAGCGATTGTATTGAACGATGGCAATCCTGAGTGAGAACCGCTCGATCGAACCTACTCAAACCTGCACAAGTCCAAATTGATGCCTACTTCCTACTTCAATGGAGACCATCGCCAGGGGCGAGGCTTCGCCAACGGAGCGGCTATCCCTCTGTAGGCTTCTAGGCGCAAGCTCCACCCAGTATATCTTTATGCAGATATAAAAACGGCTTGGTTTCTGAGATTGAGCTTAGCATTGAGATCGCGAAGCTTGCGCGACGACGAGTCGTTCGATGACCAACCAGCTATCAGCAATACGACTGACAATCGGAGTTAAGCCTCCAACATTATACAATCATCGGGTTGTCTCCTAATTCAATCCAGCAGCCGAGCTACACTACAAGTGAGAATTTAACATGAACTCGATCGATCTTGTAGGATATATGGCGGCAACGTTGACAACCGCAGCTTTTTTGCCGCAAGTTCTGAAAGTTTGGTAATCCAAGTCAACTAAAGATCTGGCATTGCCAACCCTACTATCGTTTATTGCTGGAGTTTCAATGTGGTTTGTCTATGGCTTACTAGTTAACAGCACACCAATAATTATGGCAAATGTAGTGACATTGGTGCTGAATTTAGTGATCTTACGTTTTAAACTTAAGTATGGGTAGACTTATCCGATCGATTAATACTTTGATTTCCGTTCAAGTACAGCACAAAAATTGTTGAGACTATTTAATTAAAATATCAGAATAATACTTTTATGATTGCTAAAATATCGAGTCTAATTAATAATTTATTGACTGCTAATGTCTTTTTTGTATTGTTAAGCTTTCTATGGTTTCTAGTTGCAATAGTTGGTAAATATGCAAATATACCATTGGGCTTGCAGGTCTGGCAAAGCTTGTGGGAGCCTTTGTTTCTGCCTGCAATTAGTGTCCTAATGGGTGGTGCGATCGTCAGTGGCACGATTAGCTATGTAACTAAAGATCGTAGTCGCTCTAACTTTTAGGAATAGAGCTGTTGGGGTATCTCCTGATGTCAAGGCTATGTTATCAATTATCAATTACCA
>JAJAYU010000204.1 GCA_026786125.1 Chamaesiphon sp. | reverse complement strand
CTGTTGTGGCAAAAACTCTTTAACAACACAGAGTCGATCGAAGCAATGTCGATCGAGTGCCAAAAAAGTCCGACCGAAACCACCTTGTCCTAATATCTGTTGTAGTTGATAACGATTGGCGAGTAATGATTTGCGATCGTTAGTTGGTAGAGCAGCCATATTTTCCGCACTAGCATATTCCGAACCATCCCCTATATTTGGGCTTAGAGGTGCTGTTTCGGGATGATGAGATTTTAATTTTAAGGAAGATTCATCTGCTCGATGCTCATTCATGATTGCCTCGCTTGCTACGACTAGATTAGGTAGCACATCCTTCACTTTAGAGTCCCTGCCACGCTATAGAGAAAAAAGATCGAAACCCGAACACTCACGCAATCTGGTAATTACTACAATTAGCGCAAGTTCTTAGATTATAAGTCTAAATCGAATGTCTGCTGGTGAATATTAGTTCAGGAAAAGTCAGTATTGTTAAGGATTTTAGTAAAGTTCTTCGCTCTGACATTATGCTGTATTGATGAGGTAATTTTGGTCGTCAAAACCTAGATTTATATTTTAAAAAATTATGTCATCGATTTGAATGTAAATCTGAATTAGTTGTTGGAGAAATTCAATTATTAATTACTTGCCAATCGCCGATTTATCTAATCAGCAGTATTTTGTAATTATTTTAAATTGCATGTTAATCTCAGAAATCATCCAGACATTACCATTCTCCTTCAAAACATCACGGCGGTTATTTCTGGCTGGCTTGTTTTTATCTAGCTGCGGAGTCAGACAATCGATTGGGCGGGAGCAATTGACGATCGGTACCCTCACCTATGGATCGGGAAACCAAGCGATCTCCCAATATGATGGACTCAAACAGTATTTGTCAGAAAAATTACAGTCCATTATCCAAATCGAACCTACTTTTAATGAAAATAAGGCATTAGAACGGATTAAAGCTAGAGCTTGGTCATTGGTATTCGCACCGCCAGGACTAGCGGCAATTGCGATGTCTCAGTATCGGTATACCCCTCTAATTCCTCTCGATGGCAATAGCAATTTAAACTCGGTTTTAGTTGTCAAAAAAGATAGTCTATATCGAGATTTACGATCGCTAGCGGGGAAGAAATTGGCGATCGGGCAACCAGGTTCGGCGACTGGATATTACTTCCCCATCTACAACTTTTATGGCTTAACCCTGGCAGAACTGATCCCCTCCGCAACTCCTAAAGCAGTGCTAGAAGCTGTTGCTCAAGGACGTGCCGATGTCGGTGCATTATCGCTTCAAGAGTTTAATACTCACAAAACCGAAATTTCACAGACCGAATTCCGCATCGTGTTTGTCGATCGGCATCGAGTCCCCGCAGGTGCGATCTTAGTGAGTCCTGACATTGAGTTAAAACTGCAAGATTCGATTCATCAAATTCTGCAAAATCCCCCTCCTCTAATTGCTCGACAAGCTGGTTTTATCCCTCAAGGCACAGTTCCAGATTATAAGTACATGGTCTCAGTTGTCGATCGGGTCAGATCGATTTTGCCCACAGATCGATCTCAACTTACGCAGAAACCAGTCCGGCTCTTTAAAGCTCAGTAGTAAGCAACCAACACATCGATTTAACCCCACTACTAACTAAGTTCGAGACTAAGAATGACTAACTTATGAATGACTTATTCAGTTAAGCTGCCCTTACCTCTAGATCTCATTTGTCATCTTAATTCAGGTGCCATCTACAAAATACTGATTTTTAAGGAAGCCCGAACTTCTTCAATCGGCGTTTCCCATAAATTAGACCAATTAACTCCGAACAAAGGCTGCGCTTGATGACCCATCATCCAGCCCTTAGTAATTATTTCCAGATATCGATCGGCCATTTCAATGTCATACAACAAAGACTTTAAAAGATTCTTAGTCATCAATGCCAGCCAAAAACGGGACATCTTTAACTGTGCGATATAAAATGCCTCTAACTGAATTTCACCCAATACATCTATGTTGGTACCAGTGACGACATGCCAAAGATCGTGAGTTTCCGTAATATGCACGTTCAGAAAATCTCGTTCGCTTTGGGGCTGTAACTCCGATTGAATTGGTTTGAGCTGATTTTGAATAATGTGGTCGGCATATAGACGACCGAGTGTATTAACTGCCAGCTTACTCATTCGGTCTAGATCGATAGTACCCAAGCGCAAACGGTTGATAAAAGCTTGTTTTGCTTGAGGATAAAGACACAAATGCTCGATCGTCAACTGCATACTCTCATCATCATTACTGGCTTCAATCAGTTTAGCGACTACTGTAAAATTACCATCGGTGGTATTGACCATCTCTAAAAAACTGGACATCAGTAATTCAGATTGGTGTGTTTGGTTGGGAATAATCATTTTTTATAACTCGTTTAAACAATTGGATTTTCAGAACTTTTCGCATTCCAGGGTGCCATAAATGACAGCATCACCATCCCTGGTATGGCAATGATTATTGTCACCAAAAAGAAGCCACTCCAATAAACCAATCCAGCCACGCTAGTCCCAACCCCGAACTGAGCAGCTATTTCTCCAGCCGCTGGGCCAGCAATGAGATCGCGACCGATCGCCAAACATCCCGCCATCACACTGTAGACCGCTGCCCAGCCAATCCGATCGGCTAAAACGAAGGCAATCCACCCCGTCAGCAGTAATGCCACCCTGTAGCCCCACAGAGCCACCGATGCACCTGCGCCCACTTCCAACTTGCCCAGCAGATCGGTACCCATCGCATCGATCGCCAGATCCTGAGTCGCACTCAAAAACGCGATCGCCACAGCGGTAATCGCGATCGATTGCAGTGCACTGTCTCTTCCCGCAGTATCCAATCCCCGATCGCGCCCCATCTGACTAGCCAAACCCAGAATCGCGAACATCAGCCCGATTTGAGTCGCCAGAATCCAGCTCCGTCGCCGTCCTAGCCAGGGCAGCCGAAATCGATCGATTAATGGCGACCAGAGAAATTTGAGGGAATAAGGCAATCCCACCAAGCTCAACCAGCCAATGGTTTTGAGATCGAATCCAGTTTTAGTCAGCCATGCTCTAAACGCATCATCAGCTAGCACCGATGGCAAACCAGAAGCAAAGCCCAGTAGCAAGATTGCTACCATCTTCCGACTATTAAATATTGCAAGGTATGAGTAAATTGACTTCATGGTGCATTCCTTAATCTAGTGACTTAAATTCATGGCGATCTGGTTGTATTAATCCGAGCCGCAAATCGCCACCCATCTGGGTGTATAGAGTCTTAGAGACTTCATACCAAATCCAATCGTCATCAGGATTAATCGCCAGCGATCGCCAGATGAGATTCACCATCTCGATAAATTCGTTCATTTAAATTGTTTATTATTTTACAAACTAAATCTGAGAATATTTATGTAACAACTGGCACAAAACTCTAATGCCAATTGTTTATTCGAGACTATTTATCTTATAATTTCCACCCAAGCTAAACATCTGGAAAACGTCTCGATGTAGAGAGCGACTAAAGACAGTAATCGCTTACAACCTTTGGTAGTGGCATGAGTACGATCGCTTAATACTTTAGTTAGTATTCTTGGCAAACTCTGAATTATCGTTGGCGATAGCCTCTCCTTGGAGAATCGCCAACACCAACGGTCAAAGTTCGCACTTCATAAAAGAATTAGCGTAGATCGCTAATTGCGATCGATTGTTGAATGTCAGACGGTTGAGCAGGTGAGTTACATAGGTTTTGACCGTCCCTTCAGCGAGGTTCAATTTAGTGGCGATTTCGCGATTCGAGCAGCCTCTGCCGAGCAACCGTAGGACATCGCGCTCTCTCGGTGGTAGCTGCTTCAGGGTTGCTGGCTCGATCTGCGGCGGCAGCTCATCGTCAGGATTGGCAACACTCGTCACCAGTTTTTCCATCAAACCTGGAGCCATTTGGCTATAGCCGCGATGTACCAACCGAATTGCCGCCGCTAGTTCTTGAGCTGGCATATCTTTGAGCAAATAGCCCTTGGCACCTACTCGCATCGACTGAGCGATATCCCGATCTTCATCAAATGTACTCAGCATCAACACCTTGACCGCCGGAAACCGCTCGGCAATCAATCGAGTCGCCTCAATCCCCGTCATCACAGGCATCCGAATATCCATCAACACCACATCTGGCAGCAAAGCTGCGGCTCGATCGTTAGCGAAGCCTTCGAGCATAGAAATTGCGACTCGCCCATTCTCCGCACACCCAACCACTTGCAAATCGTCTTCCTGGTTCAGAATGGCGGCTAAACCCTGGCAAATCAAACTTTGGTCATCTACTAGTAATAAGCGAATCATAAGAGTACCTCTGGGGGGAGTGGGGGACGGGGGGACTGGG